>JBBSEL010000390.1:0-4860 GCA_038239755.1 Chloroflexia bacterium
GATGAGCGCGGCGATGCCCGCCAGCAGCAGTTCTTCCTGGCCCGCCGGGGGGGCGAGGGTCAGCGTGGCCCACTCCATCATCTTGACCGGATGGGGGCTGATGACGATCAGGTTCACGTCGCGCAGGCGGATCAGGCGTTGCAACTGGTAGCCGTAGACTGGGTGCGTCTCGTAGATGCTGTCGCCCACGACCATGATGCAGCCCGCCGTCTGCCGGGTGTCGAGCAGGTTGTTGGTCATTGCCGGGAAGCCGAACGCTTCTTCCAGCACGGCCAGCGCCTCGGCTTCGGGGTAGCGCGCTGGGGAGTCGATATTGTTGGTGCCCAGTCCGCCGCGCACCACCTTCTGCATCAGGTAGAGTTCTTCGTTGGTCAGCTTGGGCGAGGCAATCGCCCCGACCGCGCCCTTGTGCTGGCTCAGCCGCTCGGCTACCAGGTCCAGCGCGTCGTCCCACGGCACGGTCTGGAAGGTGCCATCGGCCTGGCGGATCATCGGCAGGCTCAGGCGGTCTTTGTTTTGCAGCGCGTCCTGGCCGAAGCGGCCCTTCACGCAGATGATCCCGTCGTTGACCCCCACCGCGTCGGCGGTACGCACTTCATAGACCTTGTTGTTGTGCGTGCCGATGTGCATCTGGCAGCCCACGCCGCAATAGTGGCAGGTGGTGCGCGTTTTGCGCTGCATCCAGTGGTGCTGGTAGTGCCCCGCCGCATAGAGGCGGCTGCTCAGCGCGCCTACCGGACAGACCTCGATGCAGGTGCCGCAGGAGGTGCAAGGGGTGTCGAGCAACGACTTGCCGAACGGCGCGTCAATCACGCTCTCGATGCCGCGCTGCACAAAGGCCAGGGCCGTCGCCCCGATCTGCTCGTCGCAGGCCCGCACGCAGCGCCCGCACATCACGCAGCGGTCGCGGTCGAGGTCAATCGCCGGGCTGAGCCGTTCGGCGGGGCGGGTGATCTTCGGGCGGCGCAGCTCTTTGCCGACCACGCCGTAATCGTAGCCGTAGTCCTGCAAGCGACAATCGCCGTTGGCCTCGCAGATCGGGCAGTCGAGCGGGTGGTCCACGTCGAGCAATTCCATGATCATGTGGCGCTGCTCCCAGACCTGATCGGTCAGGGTGCGGATCTCGGTCCCCTCTTTGGCCGGGGTGCCGCAGGAGATCGCCAGGTCCCAGCCCTTGCGCCCCTTGACTTCGACGATGCACATCCGGCACGCGCCGAAGGCCCGCAACCCCGGCAGGTAGCAGAAGTTGGGGATGTCTATGCCGATCTTCTTTGCCGCATCAATCGCGTAGGTGCCGTCGGGCACCGTCACCTTGATGCCGTCTATTGTAATCGTTACATCAGCCATGTGTTCTCCCCTGGTGGTGGATCGGGGTTATCGAAAATCGTTGAGCCAGCGTAGCTGGTTTCGCAAATCTTCCGCAGTCCGTGTAGCTAGAAGCCGGGATAATCGCTGTACGACCTCATACCAGGCGATATCCGTGGAAACGATGATCCCCCAATGCTCTTGCCCGGTTAAAAGATAGTCAGCATGTAGCTGCGGGAAATCATCGGTATCAAAGGTGACAATTGCCCGATGGGCCGCAGCAGCATAAGCCAGTTGCTGATTATCTGTCGCTTGTAATAAACCGACGTCGTGTGTCACTGTTACATCAACCCCTCGCCTTCGTAACTGAGTCGCCACATTTGGATTCATGTTCTCATCCAGATGCAGCCGTAGTGGCTCAGGTAAAGGTGGGTCGGGCATGTTGCTGCCAGTACTCCTCACTATGTTCGTATATTTCCTGATCCACCGCTGCCCGATGATCGTGATAGTAGGTCAGCGCACCATATATCTTAGCAGGAGTTAGTTCAGGCCAATCGGTGATCAACTCCTCAACCGACATCATATATTTATAATAATTGCTCACAATCACCCAGATCTCCAGACTGGTCCCTTCAACCACTGGGCGGCCTCCGCGTACCCCTTCCATCCGTACAATATGCGGATAGCCAGTTTGCACAACAGGGCGTTCTTGTGGTTCAGGTTTCACAGGCGGTTGCGCTGCCATACTACGATTCGCTTTCTAGCCTTGTGGAACAGAGTATCCATTTATAAGCACGACATCACCGTTGAATTCCCGCCCCTTATCCACTTTGTTCATCTCGATCTCACCAGTGTTGTCATGGTAATAAGTTAGGGCGCTATAAATCTGGGCGGGATGGAGACCCCAACGAGCAGTTATTTCGTCAACTGTAAGTCGGCTTCGATAATAACTCTCCACTATTACCCACACGGGCACGTTAATTCCTGTGATAAGGACGATCCCATCCAGCAGATCTCCCACTTTCACGAGATAAGGGTAGCCGGTTTCATGGACGGGCAATTCTGTTAAAGTTACAGTTTGGTCTGCCATCCCGCGCCTGCTTTCTACCGCTGCATCGTGATCACATCGCGCTTGCCGGTGTTGCCGGGGTCATTGCCGATGGCACCGGGGCCGGGGACGCCGCTGCCTTTGTTATTGGCTGAGCCGGGCAGCAGTTGGTGCGGCCCGGCTCCGGCGTTGCTGGCCGTGCCGCGTTGGCGGGCGCGTTCGCCTACCCGCACCGGCAGGAACGGCTGCTCGTAAGGCGCAACCTGTTGCCCCTTTTTCATTTGCGCCTGGATTTCGACCAGGTGCGCGCAGGTGCCGGTGCGGCAATACTTCTGCTCGATATGCTCCACAAACTCATCGCGGAACCAGCGGATGCCGCCCATCAGCGGCAACGGCGCGGTGGTCCCCAACCCACAGAGCGACATTTCCACGATGTGTTCGCTCCAGCGCCACATCACATCAATGTCCTCCGAACGGCCCCCACCGAGGGCGATGCGGTCCACCATCTCCAGCAGCGACTTGGTGCCGATCCGGCAGGGGAAGCACTTACCGCACGACTGATAGCGGTTGAAGCGGTTGAAGTAGCGGCTCATGTCGATGATGCAGATGCTGTCATCGTAGACCACATAGCCGCCGCTGCCCATCGTGCCGCCCGCCGGTTCCAGCGACTGGAAGTCCATCGCCAGATCGAGGTGCTGCTCGGCCAGGCAGCCGCCGGAAGGACCGCCCGTCTGGATCGCCTTGAACGGGCGCGCTCCGGTGCCGCCGCCGCAGGTGTAGACCAGATCGCGCATGGACGTGCCCAGTTCCAGTTCGACCATGCTCACCTGGGCGATGTTGCCCATGAGGGTGAACAGCTTGGTGCCCTTGCTGTTCTCGTTGCCCATCGCCGCATACCAGGCCGCGCCGTTCATCACAATCTGGGGCACGTTGATCATCGTCTCAACGTTGTTGACGCAGGTGGGCAGGCCGAACAGCCCGGCCTCAACCGACCGCTGCACCTTGGCGCGAGGCATGGCCCGCTTGCCCTCGATGCCGAACATCAGCGCCGTGCCCTCGCCGGAGATATACGCCCCGCCGCCCATCTGCACATCGACATGGCAAGAGAAGCCGGACCCCATGATGTTGTCGCCCAGCAGCCCGGCGGCATAGGCGGCGCGCACCGCCTCTTTGGTCCGGTGGATCGCCAGCGGATACTCGTCACCGACGTAGAAGTAGCACCAGGGTGTGCCGACGGCGAACGCTTCGATGATCATCCCTTCGAGCACGGCGTGCGGGTCGCCCTCCAGCAGGCGGCGGTCTTTGAACACATTTGGCTCACCCTCGTGCGCGTTGCAGATGACGAACTTGGGCGTGCGGCGGGCCTTGCGTGCCCCTTCCCACTTGATCCCGGCGGGGAAGCCCGCCCCGCCGCGCCCGCGCAGGCCGCTCTCCTTGATCGCCCCGATCAGCGTGTCGGCGCTGTCGATGGTGGGCACGCCCTCTTTGTCCGACGGCAGGGCGAACAGCACCCGCCGCAACGCCTCATAACCGTCGTGCGCGATATAGTCGTCAATCGACTCGGGGTCGATATAGGCCAGGTTTTTCAGCACCACCCGCTTTTGCAGGCGAAAATGATCGACCGACTTGGCCGCCGGGATGCCCTGGTAGGGTGCGCCCTCCGACTTGTCGAACTCGTCGGGGTCGAACCAGCACATCGCCCAATCGGCGCGCACATTCCCCTCGCGCAACACCGACTGCAACAGTTCGGGGATGCGCTCCGGTGTCATCTTGATATAGCTGATTCGCGGGGCACCGGGCAGCAGGATATCCACCTGCGTGTCGTTGTAATACGACCCCCAGCCCGCCGTGCGCCGCAGGACGGCGTCTACCTTGTTCGCCTGGAGCCAATCTTGGATGGCGAAGAAGGTTTCCGCCGCGCCGTGGGCCACGCTGGACGAGTCCCACCCAACCAGGATCACCGGCTTCCCGGCGTTGCGGTAGGTGCGCTGCCAGTGTTCGGCAGCCTGGCGCTGGCGGGCTTCAAACTGTTCGCGGGTGATCTGCGGGCGAACATCGGTATTCAGGGGATAATACGCGGCACCACTCATGGTTCACGGTCCTTTACACGTAACGCAGGTCGGCCTTGATTATACCACCTGCTTGCAAGTAATGTGCCTTCTCAAACCTGTGTTCTATATTATTCAAACAATTCGTCCACCGGCATTGTCCAGCCCGGTACTGCCGGTTCGGCCTCGGCCACGTCGCCCCGCCGATAGATGGTCGCATTTGCGGGATCGCTGGCCTGGTACACTTTGACCACATCATCGATGAGTACATCGACATCCCAAACAACCAATGTACCCGCTGCGAAATAATCGGCGCGCTTCTCCGCTATTGCGCGTTCGGCTCCAGGGCCATAGTCATGTTCGCTTCGTACCTCAGCAGCGAAGATCGGTTCACCGTTTAAAAACCGCATTCCACTGCGAGGGCCGATGTAGAAAGCAACAGCAGGGCTGAACGACTTA
>JBBSEL010000391.1:0-4858 GCA_038239755.1 Chloroflexia bacterium
ATGCGCTGATCCCTTCATCCGAGGAACGCCCGGTGCCGCATGGCCCATCATGCGGAAGACAACCGAACGCCACACTACACAGGATACTCGTGCTAGGGCGACCTTAACGGTATTTGGCCGGGTTGACCGGCACGCCGTTATGCCGCACTTCGTAGTGGATATGGGGACCCGTAGAGGGGCCGGTGCTGCCGGAGAGCGAGATGGTCTGCCCCTGATCGACATACTGGCCCACGCTGACCTTGAGCTTGGAGTTGTGGCCGTAGATGGTGGTCCAGCCGTTGCCGTGATCGACCATGACGGTGATCCCATAGGTGTCGGTCCACCCGGCGACGATCACCCGGCCTGCCTGGGTGACGTGGACCGGGGTGCCGGTGGGGCAGGCGATGTCCATCCCCTTGTGGTAGGTGCGCGCCCCCGGAATAAACGGGCTGTTACGCCAGCCAAAAGGCGAGGTGATGATCCCGTAGAAGGGCAGCCCGGCAGGGATCGAGGAGCGGGTGGTGGGCTTGGCCGGGCTAGGTTTGCTGCTGCTGGGGGGCGCGGCAGGCGCGGCGGCAGGCGGTGGGGCAGCGGGCGGGGCGGCGGCGGCTTCGTCGGCCTGGGCCAGCGCGGCGGCGACTTCGGGGCTGTCAGCGCCCGCCGGTTGTTCGTCGGCGGCGGTGGCCCATTCCGCCACCTGGCGGGCGGTCGGGTCGTCCAACGCTTGCATCGTCTGTTCGCGCTGGCCGATGGCCTTGCGCAGGACGGCGATCTCTTGCTGGTACTCGCTCAGGAGTGGGCTGAGCAAGGCCAGACCGGGCGCGGGGGCGCTCTCGGCGACGGGCGGGCCGTTGTCGGTGCGGAAGCTCGCCAGGCCCGCCGGGCCGCCCCAGCGCAGGCCATTGGGGCCGGGTGGGGTGGGGGTGGGGCTGGGGGTATCGGTGGGGGCGGGGGGCGGGTCGTTGCTGACCAGGCCGCTATCCTGGCCGCCCGATGGGTCGCTCGACTGGTCGAGGCCCAGCACTTCGCGCAACTGGGCGTTGTGCCGGTCGAGGATCGCCATCCGGTCTTTCAACTCGCCCAGGTCGTGCCCGATGCCGGTGATCTGGTCGTTCTGGGCCTGCAATTGCGCGGCCTGCCCGCTGAGCTGGTCCTTTTGCAGCCCGACCACCGACTGGATTTCGCCCTCGCGGGTGGTCGCCAGGGTTTGGGTCTGGTGCAGCGCGGCCAGTTCGGCCTCCAGCGCCTGGTTTTGCTGCCAGAGGTTCAGCCCGACCAGCCCCAGGCCGATCAGGATCAGCAGCCCCAGTAGCAGCAGCGGCACCGGCAGGCGCACCCGCCGGGGAGTCTCGCGGCCCGGCAAGAAGAGGAATAGGGTCGGCCCCCGGCCTCGCGCCGGGCGCGCTACGCGCTCCGGGTCCCCCGGCAGCCCGCGCACCAACCGCAATCCTCCTGTCCGCCCTCGTGCCTTCATATTATGTCCACTCTCCCACGGTCATACTAGCATAGCCCGTCGTCCCTTGTCAATGGGTAATGGGTCCTAGACGGGGGACGGGTGGTTAGTGGTTAGTGGTTAGTGACGAGCAGCGAGCAACGAGCAGTGAGCAGCGAGTGATGAGCGGTTGGTGGTTGGTGGTTGGTGGTCAGAATACGTAATACGCAATACGAACTTACGCATCACGTTTCACGTTTCACGTTTCACGTTTCCCGCTCCCCCTCCGGCGCGCCCTGGGCCAGATCGAGCGCCTGCTGCTCCTCGGTGGTGAGGGCGTGGGTGGTGCGCCCGGTGCGGACGGGTTTGGCATAGAAGCGGGTGCCCGTGCGGCCATGCAGGCTGCTGAGCACCACCCCATCGCCCCCGGCGTTGAGCAGGGCGAGGGCGAAGCTCTGATCGCCGCCGGTGTCATCGAACGGGTTGAAGCGCACCAGCCCGATCCGCTGGACGGCGAGCGGCAGGGTGGCGTCCAGCGCCGCCGTCTGCCCTTCGACCGCAGTAAGGCGGGTGTTCAGCGCGCCCACCGCGCCGAGCAGCGCGGTGGCATCCGGCGTGCCCTCGCCGGGGAGGGCCACCGAGACCGCCCGGTAGGCTGCTTCGATGTGCCGGGTGCGGCGGGCCAGCAGGAGCATCCCCACCCCGGCACCTACACTGAAGACCAACGCGGCGATTACTAGCAAATCGCTGACGGTCTGGTCAAACATAAGGTTACAACACACTCCTCCGATCCCTTGCGCCTGCGCCGCCTTGCGACCGAGGCGGCGCTCATGCGTTACGTTTGTAGCGGGGTCGGCGGAGCCTATTATAGCATAGTGCCCGCCGTTCTGCGCGTACGGCCCAACAGGATGGCACCACCGCCGCCAGGGATTGGCCTCCCACCGGGCGCAAGACCGTCGTGCCTTGCCAAACCCCCGCCCGGTGTGGTATTCTAACCCGCGATGCGACTTTTATGGTCCGAGTCTCCCTGGTTTATTAAGTGGTCCCATTAAAAACATAATTGTGGGTTTACGAGGAGGTTGTGATTGAAAGGACTGATCTTGAGCGGGGGTAAAGGCACCCGCCTGCGCCCGATCACCTACACCAGCGCCAAGCAACTCGTCCCGGTTGCCAACAAGCCGGTGTTGTTCTATGGCATCGAGTATATGGCCGAAGCGGGTATCACCGACATCGGCATCGTGGTCGGCGACACACGGGAAGAGATCAAAGCCGCAGTGGGGAACGGCGACCGCTGGGGCGTGAAGATCACCTATATTCCCCAGGACGCCCCGTTGGGCCTGGCCCACGCCGTCAAGATCGCCGAGCCGTTCCTCCAGGACGACCGGTTTGTGATGTACCTGGGCGACAATATGATCGAAGGTGGCTTCGCCCCGTTTGTCCGCGAGTACGTGGACGGCGGCTACAACTGCGAAGTGTTGCTCAAGCGCGTGCCCAACCCGCAGCAGTACGGCGTGGCCGTGGTCGAAGATGGCGTGGTCCAGCGGCTGGTCGAGAAGCCCCGCGAACCGATCAGCAACCTGGCCCTGGTCGGCATTTATATGTTCGACCCGCACGTCTTCGAGGCGGTCAACAACATCAAGCCCTCCTGGCGCAACGAACTGGAGATCACCGACGCGATCCAGTACCTGCTGGACCACGGCTACAGCATCCACGCCCACGAACTGAGCGGCTGGTGGATCGACACCGGCAAGATGGAAGATATGCTCGAAGTGAACCGCCTGGTACTGGACCGGATCGACGCGGCAGTGGAAGGCTACGTGGACGCTGACTCGCGCATCTACGGCAAGGTGATCCTGGCGAAGACCGCCGAAGTGATCAACAGTGTGGTCCGTGGCCCGGTGATCATCGGCGAGGATACCCGCATCGTCAACTCCTACATCGGCCCGTTCACCGCGATCCATTACGGATGCACGATCACCAATAGCGAGATCGAACACAGCATCATCCTCGAAAACTCGCAACTGCTCGACCTGCCCGGTCGGCTAGAAGACAGCCTGATCGGGCGCAACGTCGAAATCGGGCGCAGCCCGATCAAACCGAAGGCCTACAAGATGATCCTGGGCGATCATAGCAAAGTGGGGGTGTTATAATGCAACGTCTACTCGTCACCGGCGGGGCCGGATTCATCGGCAGCAACTATGCCCGGCTGGTGCTGGAGAAGCACCCTGACCTGCACGTCGTGGTCTACGACAAGATGACCTACGCGGGCAACATGGACAACCTCAAGGACCTGGAAGGCAACCCACGCTATGTCTTCGTCCAGGGCGACATTGCCGACGCGGCGCGGGTGGAAGCCACCTTGCGCGAACACCAGATCGACACTATCGTCAACTTCGCGGCGGAAACCCATGTAGACCGCTCGATCCAGGAGCCGGGCAGCTTTATCCAGACCGATGTGTTCGGCACCTACGTGCTGCTGGAGGCGACCCGCAAGCTGGGCCTGGAGCGGATGTTGCAAGTCAGCACCGACGAAGTCTATGGCAGCGTGGCGGAAGGCTCCTCCACCGAGGGCGACAATTACGACCCGCGCAGCCCCTATTCGGCCAGCAAAGCGGGTGGCGAGTTGATGTGCCACGCCTACTGGGAGACCTATCACACCCCCGTGGTGATCACCCGTGGCTCGAACAACTACGGCCCCTACCAGTACCCGGAGAAGCTGATCCCGCTGTTCATCACCAACGCCATCGAGGGCAAACCACTGCCGGTCTACGGTGACGGCCAGAATATCCGCGACTGGATCTATGTGCTGGACCACTGCGAGGGCATTGACGCGGTGCTGCACCACGGCGAGTTGGGCGAGGCGTACAACGTCGGCGGCGGCAATGAGCACACCAACATGGAGATCACCTACCTGATCCTTGATCTGTTGGAGCGCCCCCGCGACCTGATCACCTACGTCGCCGACCGCCCCGGCCACGACCGCCGCTATTCGCTGGACACCAGCAAAGCCCGCGCTCTGGGCTGGACCCCGCAGCACACGTTCGAGGACGGGATGAGCGAGACGGTGCAGTGGTACCTGGCCCACCGCGATTGGTGGGAGCGGATCAAGTCGGGCGAGTACGCCAAGTACTACGCCGAGATGTACGGCAGCCGGGCCGTGTTGTCCCATCACGGCTAGGGGATAGGGGTTGGGGGTTGGGGGTTGGTGTCTCGGTTTTAAGCCATCTACCCTCAGCCCCAGCCCGCGCCTTTCGATAGGTGTTCTATACGGGAGCTTCTATGAGCGGCGACTTGCAAGCGCAAATTATGGCGGAGGAGGAACGACTCCGCCAGGCCATGCTCCATTCCGATGTGGGCGTGCTCGATGCACTGATTGCTTCTGATCTCCTCTTCACCAGTCATCTGGGTCAGATTGTGCGGAAAGAAGATGATCTGGCGTTCCACCGG
>JBBSEL010000392.1:0-4852 GCA_038239755.1 Chloroflexia bacterium
GCCGACGAGGCGCTGGCCGAGTGGAACCGCGTCCGCTCCAACCGCGAACTGCCCAGTGATATCCCCGCCGTGGTGGTGCGCGACGAGGAAATCGGCATTGTGGACCTGCTGATGCTGACCGGGGCCGAGCCGAGCAAAAACCAGGCCCGGCGCGATATCGATCAGGGTGGGGTGAGCATCAACGGCCAGCGCATCACCAGCAGCCAGGCGCGGGTCACCCCCCACGATGGCGACGTGATCAAGGTCGGCAAACTGCGCTTCGTCCGCCTGGAAGTACGCTCATAGGAACGAGGAACGAGGAATGAGGAATGAGTGAGGAGTATGTCGGGATGACCCCGCTGCGCCAGCCAAAGGCGCGGAGCGTGCTCATACCTCGTTCCTTATTCCTCATTCCTCATTTCGCCGTCCTGCTGGCCTACTTGCTTGCAAGTATCGTCTTCACCTGGCCGCAGGTGCTGGACCTGGGCGGGTCGCTGGTCAACGGGGCGGACAACCGGCAGACGATCTGGAACTTCTGGATGCTGCGGCACAGCCTGTTCGACCTCCACACCTGGCCGCTGCAAACCGACCTGATCTACTGGCCGGGCGGCACCTCACTTTACCTCCACACCTACACCCTCGACCTCAATCTGCTGGTCCTGCCGATCACCCTCACTGCCGGGCCGGTGGTGGCCTATAACCTCGCCGTGCTGTTCGTCTGCGTCGCCAGCGGGTACGCGATGTACCGTCTGGGGTGGATGCTGAGCGGCAGCGCCCTGGCCGGGTTCGTCGCCGGGTTCGCGCTGACGTTTAACGCCTGGCATGTCACCCGGTTGTGGGGCCAACTCAGCCTGGCCTCGTTCCAATGGCCGCTGCTCTACATGCTCTTCCTCTTGCGGCGCGAGGGGCGGGGCTGGGTCAACGCGCTGGGGGCGGGAGTGGCGCTGGCGCTCACTTATATGGCGGGACAGTACCTTGTGCTCTACCTGGCCCTATTCACAGTCATCTGGGCGCTCAACCGGGGGCTAGACCGGGCGGTGCCGTGGCGGGAACGAGCGGCGACATTGGGGCGGGCGGTGGGGGCGGCGGGGGTGGCCGGGCTGCTGGTGTCACCCTTGCTGGTGGGCCTGCTCACCTCGGCAGGGAGCGGCGCGTTCCTCGTGCCCACCTTTGCCGAAACGCTGACCTTCTCTGCCGACCCGCTGGCCTACTTCGTCCCCGGCCCCTACAGCACCGTCTTCGGCGCGTGGAGTACCCCGATCTATGCTCATCACGTCTGGGGCACGATCCCGCTGGAAAAGATGGTCTTTCCCGGCTGGAGCCTGTGGGTGCTGGGGATCTTTGGGCTGGGGCGGGCCTGGCCGCAGACTCGGCTATGGCTGAACCTCCTGGTGGTCAGCTTCGTCCTGTCGCTGGGGCCGGTGCTCCACGCGGCGGGGCAGGGGTTGCCGGTACCGTTGCCCTACCTGCTGTTCTACCAATTGCCGGGGGTGGAGGTGTCGCGCACGCCGGTGCGGTTCGCCCTGCTGGTGCAGATCGCCTTGGCGGTGGGGCTGGCCTACGGGCTGGCCTACCTCTTGCGCCGCCTGCGCGGCCCTCAGGGGCTGGCGTTGCTCCCGTCGCGAACCCATGTGCTGGAATTCCAGGTGCCCAGCGTCCGGCCTCTATTGCTGGTGGGCGGGCTGCTGGCGGTGATCACGGTGGAGCAGGCGATCATCCCGTTCGACCTGGGGCCGCTGTCGATCTCACCGTTCTATAAGACCCTGGCCCGCGCCGCCGACCATTCGGCGCTGCTCGAAGTGCCGATTGGCGACCCGCCCGGTCCCTACCAGAGCGACTACCTGCTGGCGCAGACGGTTCATGCCCGACCCATCGTTGGTGGATACATATCTCGTATACGTATGGACCCGTTCATCGAGGGCAGCCCTGGCATACGCGAATTCCGCTACATCACCGGCCCGCCCGACATTGTGACGCAGGCTCCCGGCAGCCAGCCCGATCTGCCCCCCCTGGCAAGCGCGGCGCGGGCGCTGTTGCAAACCAACAACATCCGCACGATCATCCTCCACCCCGATCTGATAACCGACACGCTCACCCTGAGCAACACCACGGCGCTGGCGGCGCAGATCAGCGGCAGCCCGCCCGTCTACGAAGGGTACAATCTCCGCGCCTACGCCGTCCCTGGCACGCCCGACCCGGCGCAGGTGGTGCTGCAACTGGGTACGGGTTGGAGCGCGGCAGGAGTGGAGAAAGGCGCGGCGCAGGTAGGGCGGTGGGCCGACCAAGGGGCGGAGATCCTGATCACCGCGTTCGCGCCACACACAGTGCAGGTGGCGCTGACGGTGGCAGGGTATCCAGGGTCACGTGGGGTAGGAGTGGTGCGCGAGGGTACCACCCTGACGACCTGGCCGGTAACGGGAGCCGCGGGCAGCTACATCACGCCTGTACTGTCCGTCGGGGCGGGAGTGACCCGGTTGACGCTGGTGAGCGATACCCCGGCGCTGGCCCTGCCCAAGCTGACCCCGTTCGACAAAGCCCAGGCGTCGGCTATCCTGCGGGTCACCGGCGTGCGAATCACCGTGCAGGACCGTTAAGCGCACCACAGAGAACACAGAGGACACAGAGAAAGCTGATCTCTGTGTCCTCTGTGTTCTCTGTGGTGCGCTTTAGAAATTGGCTTTGACCGCCGGGAATTGCTTCAGCGCGTCGCGCAGAATCGTCTTGATTTCTTCCAGCCGCTCCGGCGTTTCAGCCTCGAAGCGGGTAGTCAACGACGGCTCGGTGTTGGAGGCGCGGACGAGGAACCAGCCGTCGGGGAACTCCACGCGCACGCCGTCCAGGGTGATGACCTTGTAGTCACGGCTGAACTGCTCCAGCAGGGTGCTGATGATGCCCGCCTTGCTGCTTTCGTCCACATCGATCCGGCCTTCGGGCGTGTTGTAGTAGTGATGCACGTCGGCAAAGCGTTCGCTGATCGGGCGGGGGTCGGCGGCCAGCGCCTCGATCAAGCGTGCCCCGGCGTAGGTGCCGTCGTCGAAGTTCAGGCGCGGATCATCGAAGAACATATGCCCGCTGTATTCCCCGGCAAAGCCTGCATCGATCTCCAGGCGTTTGGCGAAAATGTTGGTGTAGCCGGTCTTCCACATGACCGGGGTGCCGCCCTGCTGCGTGATATCCTCGATCAGGGAGCGCCCGCACTTCACATCGAAGATGATGCTGGTCGGGCCTTTCGCCAGCATCAACCGCTCGATCAGGATCATGTACATATCGGGCCACAGGATCTCGCCCAGGTTGTCCACCACGCCCAGCCGGTCGCCATCGCCGTCCAGGCCGATGCCGATATCGGCTCCGGTTTCGCGTACTTTGGCCTGGAGGTCCACCATGTTCTCTTCTTTCAGCGGGTTGGGCACATGGTTGGGGAAGTTGCCGTCCGGCTCGATATACATCGGGATGATTTCGACGCCCATCCGCTCGTAGACCTCAACCGCGCTGGGACCGCACGCCCCGTTGCCCGCGTCGAGCACGACCTTCAGGCGGCGGGCGGGTTTCACCGTCTCCACAATGTAATCTTTGTAAGGGGTGAGCGCGTCGCCCTGTTCGTAGCTGCCTTCCGGCGTTCCTTCGTGGAAGATGCCCGCGTTGGCGATGCGCCCCAGCTCCTGGACTTCGGTGTTGGTGAGCGGCGCATTGAGACCCTCCGCCGTCACTTTCCGTATCTTCAGGCCGTTGAACTGCGGCGGATTGTGGCTGGCGGTGACTTCCACGCCGCCATCGGTGCCGAAGTAGCCGACGGCGAAATAGAGCACCGGCGTCGGGACGGGGCCGATATCGATCACGTCGCACCCGGCGGCACGCAAGCCCTCGATCAACGCCTTGGCAAAGCGTTGCGACGAGAGGCGCACATCCCGGCCCACGACCACGCGCTTGTTCCCTTCGATGGCATCCCGCGCCTCGCCCGGCCCCAGCGTGGTGTCTTGCTGATAGAGCATGGTGGCATAGGCCCGGCCAATCGTCTCCAGCACCGGGTCGGTGAGATCCTGATCAACAATACCCCGGATATCATACTCGCGGAAAATCTGCGGGTTGACTTCTACTGGCTCAGCAGTACTCATAGATAAACTCCTTCTATATAGACGCGGATACCCGGCACACGGTGGGTTCGGCATCCTAGTCGCAGTATATCCGGCCCGTTGGGCGGGTGTCAACCGCCAAGGTGTCCTGGCCGCTCACCCTGAATTTACCCCGGCGCGGGGAACCGCTGGCCCGTTCTGGTCCTTGCGCGGCACAAACAAATGTGCGATAATATGACATAACTCTCAGCCGCAGAGATCAGAGCAGGAGGCGCTTGATGGACCCTATGCAGCCCTGGCAACCGGTGCCCCCGCAGACCGCGCCCGGTACCACCCCCCCCGTTGAATGGGCCGCTCCGGCCCTGGGCACTCCGGCACCCGGCACCGTGCAGCACGAGCCGCCGCGCATCGTGCAGCCGATTGGCCCGCCAGGAGCCGAGCAACCACGGAGCACAATGGGGGACAGCAACCCCCTCCGCGTCGCGCCGATGACGGCTGCCGCAGCCCAGCCTGCCGCGCCGCCGCCCCCTGCGCCTGCCGATGATGAAGCCCCGGTGACCCGTGCCATCTTCCGTGACGGCCAGCGCCTGCTCTATTATGGGGTCAACTTCGCCCGGCTCCTATCGCCCCAGCGCGTCTACGGGCACGCCCGGCTCTATGAGTCGTTGCTGACCCTGGCGCTGATCCGGCTGCACAGCGGGCTAGAACGGCTCATCCGCGCCCAGATGCCGATGGCCCGCGCCACTGCCCCGGTGGATCAGGACCAGGAGGCAGACTGGCGCGATATGCTGGTCTACCTGCGC
>JBBSEL010000393.1:0-4842 GCA_038239755.1 Chloroflexia bacterium
GCGGATGCGGCTGGGATTGGTAATCCGTCCCGACCTGTTGGACGGCAGGCGGATCGGACAGCGGCAAGAGCCGCCAGCTATAACCGGTGGTGTGGTTGGCCGCTAGAACGATGGTGAACGTGGCCCCCACCGCCACACGCACAGGATGTGCCGGGTCGGTCGGGTGCAAGGGGGCATCAGGTGGGTGGGTCATCGGATTCCTTTCGTGGGCGCGGGAATAGCCGGCGCAGCGACAACAGGGCGCGGGCAAAGGTGGCAACAAACCCCAGGATTGCCCCAGAGTGATCAGCCGGAGCACCAGGGCTAGGCGCACCGCCCCGGTCGCAACGATATCACGATTGTAGCATAAGTACCCGCCCCACGCGAGGGGACGCGGCCCCCGCCAGCGACCCTCGCCCGCACCCCATCCCGGATTTTAGGGACCAACCTCCCCCTCTAATCGGGACCATATACCCCCAGGTCCCGCACTAAACAGAACTGTTCACCTCCCAAGCGATACCTTATACTAAGGCTGAGATGTGCTAGCAGAATAGTGAGGGTGGTACGGATGATTTATGATCTAGGCCCCCGCGCCCGGCGGGTCTACGACTCCCTGCGCGGGCAGTTTCTCCAAGGGGCACTTCCACCAGGCAGCCGGTTGCCTTCCCATACCGCGCTGGCGACCACCTTCCACGTCGCTCCCCTGACCGTGCGCCAGGTCCTCTCACGCCTGGAGGACGAGGGCTGGGTGTCGCGCCAGCAGGGGCGGGGCACCTTTGTCTGCCAGCCTCCGGCGGAGCCAGCGGGGCTGCCAGCAGCCTGGCCGCTGGAATGGTTGGAGCAAATGGAGGATGTGGCCGTGGTCTTTGGCCCCGACGGCCAGGTGCGCTACTGGAACCCGCGCGCCACCGCCCGGCTGGGACCGCCGGTGGATACCGGGCACGGCCTCCGCGCCGACCATGTCTACCCCACCTACCTATGGGAGCGCTGGCAAAGCGCCGCCCCGGCCCGTCCACACCCGCAAGACTGGCGCTGGCAAGGAGTGGACCCGACCGGGGCGGCCCTCTGGCTGGAAGGGCGGCTCTATCCCCTGCATGACCCCGCCGGGCAACTCGACGGCATCCTCTGCCTGGGCCGGGATGTGACGCAGTACAAGCAGGAAGAACAGGCTCAGACGGCTAGCGACCCTGCCCCGGTCTCTGGCTATTCCGCCATCGACCTACCGATGGGTTTGCTGATCGTGGGGCCACGGGCAGACGTGCTCCAGTGCAACGCCGTGGCCGGTGAATATCTCAATCTGCCGCTCGACCAGATTTACGGGAAGACCCTGCCCCAACTGCTCAGCAATGTCATCTACGAAGACGGCACGCCCATGTCCAGCAGCGGCGGCCCAATTGCCCAGGCGCTGATCAGCGGATGCCCCGTGCATAACGTTGTCCTGGGGCTGTGGCAGGCCGACACCGCCGAGCATCGCTGGGTGCTGCTCAATGCCGACCCGCAACTGGGGCCGGACGGGGTAACCCGGCAGGTCATTTGCACCGCCATCGATATCACCCAGCACCGCCGCGCCCAGCGGAGGCTGGATCAGCGCAACCAGGATTTCAAAACGCTGGTCGAGAACACCCCCGACATTATTACCCGCTTTGACCGCCAACTGCGCCATGTCTACGTCAACCCGGCGGTTACCGCCGCCACCGGGTTATCCCCCACCGCATTTATCGGCAAAACGCACGCCGAAGTGGGCATCCCCCCCCTCCTGAGTACCGCCTGGAAGGAACAACTGACCCAGGTGTTCAACACCGGCCAGTCAGCCGTGACCGAATTTACCGTCGCAACCCCCACCGGCCCGGCCCACTACCAGACGCGGATCGTCCCTGAGTTCGCTGCCGATGGCAACATCGAGTTCGTCCTCACGTCCGCCCACGATATTACCGCCCGCAAGCAGGCCGAAGAAGCGTTGCGCGCCTCGGAAGAGCGTGTCAACAAAATATTCCGCGCCAGCCCCGATACCATCGCCATTCTGCGGCTGGCCGACGGACGGCTGATCGATGTCAACGAAAGCTGGCTCCAGGCCTTCGGCTACCGCCGCGACGAGGTCGTCGGGCAGGTCGTGCCCGGCCTGATCCTGACCGAAGACGAAGTCGAGCGGATGCGCCTGGCGCAGTTGCTGCGCGAGAACGGGGCGGTGCGGGATCAGGAAGTCAGCTCTCGGCGCAAAAATGGCGAGATCCGCCAGTTCAGCCTGGCAATCGAACAGATCGATCTGGCGGGCGAAGCGTGTCTACTGGTCACCGGGCGCGATATCACCGAACGCAAAGAGGCCTGGGCGGCCCAACGCCGCGCCGACGAACGCTTCGCCCGCGTCTTCCGCTCCAGTCCGTTTGCCATTGCCATCAGCCGCATGAGCGACACGGTGCTGCTGGAGGCCAACGATCCCTGGCTCACCATGATGGGCTACCGCTGGGAGGAGGCGGTCGGGCAGCCCACCCGCGATATGCGGCTGTGGGCCGATCCCGGCGACCGCGACCAGATCCTCAGCGACCTGCGCGCACAAAGCGCCGTGCATGAACGCGAATTGCGCTTCCGCCACCGCTCCGGCGAGATCCGTCCGGGCATCTTCTCTTTTGAAGTGATGGAGCTCGAGGGCGAAGCCTACCTGCTGACGATGGCCCGCGACATCACCGAGCGCCAGCAAGCCGAAGCCGCCCTCCGCCGCTCCGAAGAGCGCTTCGCCACAGCGTTTCGCGCCAGCCCGATGGGCATCGGCATCAGCCGCGTCAGCGATGGGCAGATCATTGACGTGAATGATCACTGGGTCCAACTCACCGGCTACAGCCGCGAGGAAGCGATCGGCCAGCGCGGCACCAGCTTGCACCTGTGGGCCAGCCCGGCGGACCGGCAGCGGATTATGGCACCCCTCGCGGAGCAGGGCACCCTGCACGAGCTAGAGACAACGTTCCGCCGCAAGAACGGGAGCATTTATCACGCCAGTGTCTCCGCCGAGGTGATCGAGATCGAGGGCGAACCGTGTATACTCATGATCAGCCGGGATATTACCGCCGAGAAGCAGGCCCAGGATGCCTTGCGCCACTCGGAGGAACGCTTCGCCAAGGTCTTCCAGTCCAGTCCTATCGGCATTGCGATCAGCCGTCAGACCGACGGAGTGTTTATCGAGGTCAATGATACGTTGCTGGCGATGACCGGCTACCGGCGAGACGAAGTCGTGGGGAAGACCACCCGCGACCTGAATATCTGGGCCGATCAAACGGAACAGCAAGAACTGATAACTATTATCCGTGAGCAAGGGAGCATCCACTTAAGAGAGGTGCAGTACCGGTGCAAGGACGGGGAAATCCGCCACAGCCTGGTGTCCGCAGAACCTATTGAGATCGACG
Organism: Chloroflexia bacterium; assembly: GCA_038239755.1. Classification (GTDB taxonomy): domain Bacteria; phylum Chloroflexota; class Chloroflexia; order QHBQ01; family JAICKM01; genus JBBSAN01. The sequence goes on from JBBSEL010000393.1 coordinate 3,375, forward strand.
GCGAACCGTGCCTGCTGAGCACCATCCAGGATATCACCGAGCGCAAGCGGGCCGACGTGGCCCTGCATCGCTCGGAAGAACGCTTCGCCACCGTGTTCCGCACCAGCCCCGACGCAATCGCCATCACCCATGTCACAGATGGGCTGATTGTCGATGTTAACGAAAGCTGGAGCCGCCTCTTCGGCTACGCGCGGGACGAAACCATCGGACAGACCTCAACAACGCTGAACCTGTGGGTCGACCTACAGGACCGCGCGCGGCTGGTGACGATGGCGGAGCAAGGGCCGGGGGTGCGGGATTATCTGATGACGCTCCGGCGGCGCGATGGGCAGCTCATCCAGAGCAGCATGTCCCTGGAGATCATCGACATCGAGGGCGAACGGTGCCTGCTGTACATGATCCGCGACATCAGCGAGCGCCAGCAGATGGAGGAACGGGCGCACACTGCCGAGCGCCTGGGTGCCCTGGGGCGCGTGGCCGCCGGGGTGGCCCACGAGTTCAACAACGTGCTGGCCGGGATCATGGGGCGGCTGGACCTGATCATGACCGAGAACCGCGACGCCAGCTTCAACGCCCAGTTGCGCCTCATCCAACAATCTGCCGAAGATGGCGCGGCAGTGGTCGCCCGCATCGGGCGCTTTGCCCGGGTGCAGGGCATCGTGCGCTCCCTCATCCCGGTGCAGGAGCTGATCAACGACGTGATCAGCTTGACCGAGCCACGGCGGCGCACGATGCCCGGCCCCCACAGCAAGCCGATCACCATCTACACCCGGATCCCCCCCGACCTGATGATCCAGGGCAACCCCACCGAACTGCGCGAGGTAATGACCAACCTGATCTTCAATGCCGTGGACGCTATGCCGCAGGGCGGCCAGATCTCGATCGTCGTCGGCACGCAGGGCGACCAGGTCATCATCATGATCCAGGATGAAGGGAGCGGCATCGATCCGGCCATCCAGGCGCGCATCTTCGAGCCATTCTTCACCACCAAAGTCACCGGTAGCGGCCTGGGCCTGGCCCTGGTCAAGAACATCATCGAAGCACACGGCGGCACGATCAGCGTCGTATCGCACGCCGGGCAGGGCACCCGCTTCAGCATCAAGTTGCCCGCTGCCCTCCCGCCCCCCGTCCTGGCCCTCGCCCCGGTGGCCGCGCCGGTCAATCACCCGGCCCGGATCCTGATCGTGGACGATGACCGGCGGCTCTGTGAGATGTTGCAAATAATGTTGGTGCGCGCCGGCCATGAGGTGGTGGTCGAGACTAGCGGAGTCGAGGCGGTGGCCCGCCTGGACAGCGGCCCGTTCGACCTCGTCTGCACCGACCTGGGGATGCCAGGGATGAACGGCTGGGAGGTGGCGGAGCAGGTGCGGCGGCGGGCACCCGGCACGCGGATCGCCCTGATCACCGGCTGGGGCAACCAGCTTGACCCCGCCGACCTGGCGCAGCACCAGATCGACTTCGTCTTGCC
>JBBSEL010000394.1:0-4835 GCA_038239755.1 Chloroflexia bacterium
AAGGGCGGCATGGATATTCTGCACTGGATAAAAGCGATGTTCTAACGGAGCAATGAGCGATGAGCGATGAGCAATGAGCAGGTGGGAATTAGACCATACGTCATAGGTGGTAAGAGTTGTTAAGGGCCTGCTTTTGATTTGCTCGTTTATTCTCGCTCCCTGCTCGTCTAAAGGAGTCTGAGTTATGGATACACAGGCACGCCGCGAACGGACGCTGACCCCACGGGTGCATACCCGGCCCGGCGCGGAAGACACGCAGGGCGGGGCGGTCGAGGGGGCGACCCGCCGCGACTTTTTGCGGCTGACGCTGCTGGGGACGCTGGGCGTGATGCTGCTCGGTGGCGCTGGGGCGTTTGTCGCCTATTTCTACCCCAAGCAGACCAGCCCCTTCGGGAGCAAGCTCGCCGTGGCCGATACGGTGGCGAGCGTCGCCAGCCTGAAGGCAAACCCCGCAGACGTGATCCGGGTGCGCGAAGGCAAGTTCTATCTGAGCGTGTTCAACATGGAAGACGCCACGCCGGGCACCGCCCCGCCCGTCGCCGGGCAAGGCAAGCTGGGGGTCATGGCGCTGTACTGGAAGTGCAAGCACCTGGGCTGCACGGTGCCGTGGAAGCCCGACGAGGACTACAACCAGTACAAGGGGGGCATTTTCCACTGCCCGTGTCACGGCTCGATCTATACCCGCACCGGGCAGAACGTCGGTGGTCCCGCCCCCGCGCCGCTCGACTACATGGCGATTTCGTTCGAGGGCAACAAGATTGTGGTCGATACCGGGAAGCGCACCACGCGGGTGCAGTATGACAAGACCCAGCCGACTCCCTTGCCGGGGGCCTGAGCCGGAGGATGAATTAGAAATTAAGAATTAAGAAGGATGCCGCTTTCGTCCCCTTCTTAATTCATCCTTCACCCTTCTTACTTCTTGAAGAGGTTGCCATGCGCGACAAAGTGATTCTGGGGATTACCCTGACCGTGGTCCTGCTGCTGACTCTGCTCATCTATATGGGGGTGGATGCCCAGCGCGGGCCGTCCACGGCAGAGGCGGCCCGTGATGACGCCGTCTCCAGTGGGCGGCACATCTATGCCCAGTACTGCGTGCAGTGCCACGGGCCACGGGGCGAGGGCTGCATTGGCCCGGCCCTGAACCGCGACGCCTGGCGGGCGCTGAAGGATGGGGCACCGAACCCGGTCTTCGATCCCGATTCGCACGCGCTGATCTACAAGACGGTGACGCGCGGGCGCGTGGCGAACCAGCCGGGGATCCAGATGCCGGCCTGGGCGCTGTCGGAAGGTGGGTCGCTGAACGACCAGGAGATCGAGAATGTCATCAGCTTCATCTATTATGGTGACTGGGAATCCACGCTCAACGACACCCCGTCGGCCACGAACCTGGATAAAGACCTGCCGACCTATGAGAACACCGGCTACACGGGCGACCTGGCCGCAGTGAAACAACTGGTGCTGGCGAAGGGCTGCCTGAACTGCCACCAACTGGGCAACGTCGGCGGGCGTATCGCTGCCGACCTGACCGATGTGGGCAGCCGCCGCACGGCGGATTGGCTGAAGCGCTGGATTCAGAACCCGGCGGCGATGCCCGCCAGCCAGCGCGGGCCGAACCTGTGGTTGCTGGCCCCGACACCGGGGATCTACACCCCGGTGCCCAACGGGACGCCCACGGCAGCGCCGAACCAGTACCCGATGAACACCACGTTCATGCCGCAGATCAAGATGACCGACCAGGAACTGAACACGCTGGTGGATTATCTGGCTCATGCGCGGACGACGAAGTAGGGACGAGTCGCGAGTAGCGAGCCGCGAGCAGCGCGTATTGTCATTCACGATCTCTGATAGCCCCTTGATGCCATCTTTGGATGGGTTATATAGCACTCGCTGCTCGCGGCTCACTGCCCGCTGCTCACAGGAGGCTGTATGCAAGATGGAGGGCCGCCCGATGGATCGGGGGCGGTAGTCGCGCCAGGGGGCGGGGTGGTCGCCCCGTTGCAAGTGGTGTTCGAGCATCCCCTGACTTCGGCGCAGCAACTGGTGATCGCCCGCGTGCGCGACTTGCTGCTGCGCCATACCTTTGAACTGCACGACATCAGCCCCGCGGGCGAGCGGATCGACCGCATCCCGGTGGCGGCGTATATCCCGCAGATCGAGTTACAGTTCGGGGAGGACCCGCACCTGATGGTGGCGGCGTTCCATGTGCGCTCGAAAGAGGCCAAGCAGGTGCTGGTCTGGGCCTCCTCGCTCTTTTTCCAGTATCTCCACTATCATGTGGCGCGCATTACCAGCCTGAACGGCAATCCGCACCCGATGGACTGGGAGGCGCAGCAAGACCCCACCGCCCCGGCCCGGGTGAAGGGGTGGGTGGAAGGCGGCGGCAGCCTGATCGAGCGGATGCATCGGACGAACCAGTGATTAGTGGTTAGTGGTTAGTGGTTAGATTTTTATGGCGGGCTGCGTACTAACCACTAACCACTAACCACTAACAACGACGGAGCGGCGTTATGATGGCAAGTTTACGGAGCAATCCGCGGGTGCGGGCTTTGGGGATGTTGGCGGCATTGGTCGCCCTGGCCGGGCTGTTGAGCATGGCGAATGTCAGCCTGGTGCGGGCCGCCGGGGGGTCGATCACGGTCGGCCATATCGATCTGGCGATGCCCTCGACCGACCCGTTCACCAAGATCTGGGACGCGGCTCCGGTGACCGATGTGCCGCTGAGCGCCCAGCAGATCTGGCAGCCGGGCGGCGGGAGCGTGTCGGCGGTGCAGGTGCGGGCGCTGGAGAACGGCCAGCAGATCGCCTTCCTGGTATCGTGGGCCGATGCCACCAAGAATGACTATGTGCGCGACCTGCCCAGTGATGCCGGGGCAATCCAGTTGCCGCTCGACCCGACCCACCTGCCGTACCAGTGCATGGGCCAGGCCAGCAGCCGGGTGAACATCTGGCAGTGGAAGGCGGCCCTGGAGGCGAACGCCCGCGCCAGTGAAGGGGCCATCCCCTTTAACGGCACCCGCAACCTGACCTCGAACGGCATCTGCCGGGCGGTGGATACCGACGGGGTGCGCCCGGTGGCGAACAGCACCTGGCGCGATGGGCGCTGGTATGTCATCTACACCCGCGCTCTGGCCGCTGCCGATGATGGTAGCGCCCCGCTGCTGGTGGGCACGACGACCAATGCGGCCTTCGCCATCTGGGACGGCGGCAAGGGCGAGACGCGGGCGATGAAGGCGGTGTCCACCTGGACCCCGGTGACCATCGGCTCGGCAGGCGCAACCACGGTGAAGGATTTGCTGACGATGGGCGTGTTGATCGTCATCGGCGTGATCGTCGTGGTCCTCGGTCTGCGCTTTGTGCCCCGGCGGGCGTAGAGACGGGTGGTTGGTGGTTGGTGGTTAGTGGTTAGTGGTTAGTATTTTGGTGGAAGTGGGGGCTGTATAGAGGAGGGTCGTATGGAGGAGTCGAGTGCCGTACGCAGTTACCGTGACTTGCGCGTGTGGCAGCGCGCAATGGATCTAGTAGAAGGCATCTACACGGCAACGCGGAACTGGCCTAAAGAAGAAGTATATGGTCTGACCGGGCAGATCCGGCGGGCAGTCGTCTCTGTCCCTTCTAACATTGCCGAAGGCCAGGGGCGGGCTTCAACAAAAGAGTTTCTCCATCACCTGAGCATTGCTCGTGGATCGTTGTTTGAAGTCGAAACGCAAGCGTTAGTTGCCCAGCGTCTAGGGTATCTTCCTCCTGAAACTGCCGAACATCTGCTGGTGAATACAGGTGAGATTAGCCGTATGCTCAGCCGCCTCTCGCAGTCCCTCTTAGAGAGAAACGCTCTAACCACTAACCACTAACCACTAACCACTCGTGAGGGAGGAGACGTATGAGTCAACAATTCGGCATTACCCAGAACGGCGGGATGTTTACCGCCGAGCATAGCGCGGCGCGGAACTTTCTCTTCTCGGCCATCTTCTGGCTGACCATCGCCGACTTTATCGGGCTGATCGGGGCCATCGAGATGTACAGTCCCGACTTCCTGGGGGGCATTCCCTGGTTGGTCTTCGGGCGGGTGCGGCAGTTGCACACCAACGGGGTGTTGCTGCTCTGGATCAGCATGGCCCAAGTCGGCTGCTTCATGTATATCGTGCCCAAGCTGTGCGGGGTCAAGCTGTACAGCGAAATGCTCGGCAACATCGCCATGGTGATGTGGAACCTGCTGGGCATCGGCGCGGTGTTCACCCTGCTGGGCGGGCTGACCCAGGGCCGCGAGTATGCCGAACTGATCTGGCCGTTGGACATCTGGCTGCTCGCCACCTTCCTGCTGGTCGCCTACAACCTCTTCCGCACCATCCTGCAACGCCAGGAAAAGAAGCTCTACGTCAGCCTTTGGTATATCATGGGCACCTTGATCTGGTTCCCCATGCTCTACAGCGTGGGCAACGTGATCTGGCAACCGATCACCGACTCGCTGGCGGGGAAACAAGTGGTCTGGGCGGGCTTTCCTTCCGGCTCTTTGGTCGGCATCAACGACGTGATCTGGCAGTGGTTCTATGGGCACAACATCCTGGGCTACTGGTTCACCGCCAGCGGGGTAGCGATCACCTATTATATTGTGCCGGTGATCGTCCGGTCGCCGCTCTATAGCCACCTGCTCTCGTTGATCGGCTTCTGGAGCATCGCCTTCTTCTACGGGTTGGTGGGGCAACACCATATTTTGCAAACACCCACGCCGGGCTGGCTAAAGACCCTGGCGACGCTGGGGAGCCTGGGCCTGTTCGTGCCGGTGTTCACCTTCCTGGCGAATATCTGGCTGACCATGCGCGGCAAGTGGGGCAAAATAT
>JBBSEL010000395.1:0-4833 GCA_038239755.1 Chloroflexia bacterium
GAAGAGTTCTTCGGGGCCATCCCGGCCAACCCCAACATCCCCCCGGTACGCGCCATCGAGCCGCCGCAGCACGGCGAACACCGCATCATCTGGCGGCAGCCCGGCTCCGCCCCCTCGCTCCAGATGGTCTTCCACACGCCGGATGCCCGCCATGACGACATCTACCCGCTGATGGTGGTCGATGCCCTCCTGTCGGGGGCCAAGGCGATGGGCTTCGGCAGCGGGTCCAGCCTGGGCCGTAGCGCCCGCCTCTATCGCGCCCTGGTCGTCCCCGAAATCGCCACCGGGGCCGGGTCGCACTTCCGCCTGACCCGCGACCCGGCCCTCTTATCCTTCGCGGCCAGTGCCCGCCCCGGCTCCGATCCCGAACCCGCCCAGCGCCGCATCGAAGACGCGCTGATGACCGAGATCGACAAGCTGGCGACCACCCCGCCCCCCGCCGAAGAGGTGGCGAAAGCGATCCGCCAGGCCCGCGCCCAGTTCGTTTACACCGGCGAAAGCGTCACCAACCTGGCCTACATCCTCGGCTACCTGGAAGTGGTCGGCAGCGCCGAACTTTATACCACCTTCCTCGACCGCCTCGCCGCCGTCACCCCCGCCGATGTGCAGCGCGTCACCGCCCAGTATCTCAACGCCGACAACCGCACCGTGGGTTGGTACATCCCCAGCCCGGAGGACGGCGCGGCCTGAGGAGGGCGATTCGCCCTCCTCTAGAAACGAGAGACCCTGCTATGTCGGTTGATTTGAAGACCCCCCAGGCACGGCAAAACCCGTACGCCCTCTACAAGCAACTCCGTGACAATGAGCCGATCAGCACTATCCGGCAGCCGTTCGGGGGCGATGCCTACTTTCTGACCCGCTATGATGATGTGACCCAGGTGCTCAAGGATCGGCGCTTCGCCAGCGATCGCCGGAAACTGGGCACGGCGAACCGCGACCTAGGGACGGCCTGGTGGATGCCACGAATGTTCCGCGCCCTCCTCGCCAGCATGGTCATGGTGGACGACCCGGACCACCGCCGCCTGCGTAACCTGGTCCACCAGGCGTTCACCCCCCGCCGGGTCGAGCAGATCGCGGCCCGGATTGAGGCGATCAGTCACGAACTGCTCAACGCGCTGGCCGGGCAGCCGGTAGTCGATCTGGTCGCCGGGTTCGCTATGCCGCTGCCGCTGACCGTCATTTCCGAGATGATGGGGGTGCCCCCCGCCGACCGCTTCAAGTTCCAAAAGTGGTCGGTGCAGTTCATTGATTCGACGGGAGGTCTCTCGTGGCGGACGTTACTTAATATCCCCAACGCGTTTGCCATGCAGCGCTTTTTCCAGCAGTTGATCGCCCTGCGTCGCCGCCACCCCGCCGACGATCTGATCACCGCGCTGGTGGAAGCGGAAGATCGGGGCGACCGCCTCAACGAAGAGGAATTGATCGCGATGCTCTTCTTGCTCCTGCTAGCCGGGCACGAAACCACGGTGAATCTGATCGGCAGCGGCACGCTGGCCCTGCTTCAGCATCCCGACCAGTTGCACAAGCTCCAGGCGAATCCGGCGCTGATGGATGGTGCGGTGGAGGAACTGCTCCGCTTCACCAATCCATTGCAGCAAATTGCGCCCCGCTATGCGTTGGAAACCGTCGAACTGCATGGCCGGGTGATCGCCAAGGGGAGCACGGTCATGCTGGGCCTCGCCGCCGCGAACTGGGACGACACCGTCTTTGCCCACCCCGACCGGGTGGACATCACCCGGGAGCCGAACCGCCATGTGGCCTTCGGGCTGGGAATGCATTTCTGCCTGGGGGCACCCCTGGCCCGCCTGGAAGGGCAGATTGCGCTGCGGGTGCTACTGGAACGCTTCCCCCAGATACAACTGGCGGTTCCCGCCAACGCTATCCAGTGGCGTGCAGCGGTCGCCTTGCGCGGCTTAAAAGCGTTGCCGGTCCGGCTGGCCTAATACCACTACCACCCGAACACCTTCTGGCTAATGGCGCGAATGGCCCGCCACCCGATACCAGAATTGTCTTGCGTCGAATGCAAGGCATCAAGGAGCGTATTTCAGGACGTGGCAACCATCGAACAGCTAACCGAACTGACCCCCACCGATCAGGCGGCGCTCGCGGCGCTCCTACAAGATGCCGTCGCCCACGGCGCGTCCCTCAACTTCTGGATGCCCCTGGACGACGCGAAAGCCCTTGCTTACTGGACCCAGGTGGAGCGCGACCTGGCTGCCGGCACCCGCCTGCTATTCGTTGCCCGCGAAGGCGACCACATCGTCGGCACGGTGCAACTGGTCCCCTCCCCCCAGCAGAACGGGTCCCACCGCGCCGAGGTCCAGAAGCTGATCGTCCACAGCACCGCGCAGGGCCACGGCCTGGGCACCGCCCTGATGGCCGCCATCGAAGACACCGCCCGCACTATCGGACGCACCCTCATCTTCCTCGACACCAAGACGGGCAGTGTAGCCGAGGGCCTCTACACCCGCCTGGGCTATATCCGCGTCGGCGTCATCCCCGATGCCACCATTGAGCGGGATGGTAGCCTGCACGCCACCGTCTTCTTCTACCGCCACCTGGACAGCGAATGACCGCATAAGCATATCCGCTGTTCCCCAATCCCGATCGTGTCAATTAGCACAGCCCAAAATCGCGCACAAACGTCGATGCCCATTGTAGGATATGGCTCCGTCCATTGATGGTCGGGCACCCCCGATCTTCCCAGACACCCGACCATCAATGGGGTGTAGCACCATAGGGTCCACACCTCAAACACCCCTAATTTCTGTGTTCTCTGTGCTTTCTGTAGTGTTCTAACATCGTTGATCATCCATCTTAATGACATCGATGTTATAGCAATGACAAAAGAATGGGCCACCCCGAAAGGCAGCCCACCACTCCCTACTGCTCGACGCTATCCAGGAACTCCAGCACCAGTTTGTTGAACTGCTCCGGCTGTTCCATGTTCACCATGTGGGCCACGCCGGGGATCACCACCTTGCGCGCCCCGGCGATATTCTGGGCCATATACTCCGCCATCGCCTGGGTAGCGAGCTCGTCCAGATCCCCGATGATGACCAGCGTCGGCACCGCGATCTCCTGGAGCCGTCCGGCGGCAGGCGGGTCCAGCGGCTGCGGTTTCGCTTCCGGCTCACCCCGGTTATAGGCCGTGGCGTTCATCTCGCGCACCCGCTCGCGCACGGAGGTCGCCGCCCGCCCCACCGGCTGTCGTGGCCCATCGGCCCAGGCGTGCACTTCCAGCTCTTGCACCTCGTCGAACGCGTCCTTCTCCCACAACGCATCTATTTGGGCGAACAGCGCCGCTTCTTGCTTCACCTCGTCACTCTCCGGCAGCGGCTGATTATAGCCGCTCAACCCGGCGGCGGTCGGCACCAGCGCTGTCACCATCTCCGGGTGTTCCACCGTGAAATCCGTCGCGATCTGCCCTCCCCGCGACAGCCCGATCACATGCACCTTGTCCACATCCAGGTGGCGGAGCAGGTCATACAAATCCTGCCGGTTGGAAAACTCTACCCCCTCGGTGCGTGTCTTGCCATAACCCCGTGTATCATAGCGGATCACCCGGTAGTGGTCGGCAAACTCCGTGAACTGCTCGTCCCACATCCGGTTGTCGGCCACCCCGGCATGGATAAACACCACCGGATGCCCCGACCCCGCCACCTCGTAATACAACTGGCCGCCCGGCACATCCACAAACCCGGTCGTAACCTGTAGATTCTCATTCATGCGAAAACCCCTCCTTCTAAACAGACACCCCGAAGGCAACCCCGTGCCCCACAAATAACAAGCACACATCACGTTTCACGTTTCACGCTTCACGTTTCACGTTTCACGCCTCACGTTTCACGCCTCACGTTTCACGCATCACTCCATACAGCATATTTCACGCCGACGACCGCGCCGCCATACGCCAGGACCGGATCGCCGCCATATGCTCTGCGTAATGCTCATAGGTGTTCTCGGCGATCAATTGCCCCAACGACTCCCCGGCGGCCCAGGCAGGCACCAGCGGAGCCTGGAGATTAACCCCCTCCGGCACCCCGTCCACCGCCCGCAACACCCGACCGAACGAACGGTGAAACCCCGTCAGCACCGTCGGCAGGGCGAGCGCCTGCGTCGCCGTATAGCGTGCCGCGTTCAGCCGGTCCACGGCATCCGAGGTGGGCGGCACCGGCAGGGCGGGATCGGCGTCCGCCCCCAGCGCCGCCAGCCACCCCACCAGCAGTCCTTCCCAAGTGGTGATATGCGCCAGCACATCCTTCACCGAGAGGCCATCGGGCAGCGGCTGCGTCATCTGCATCGCACTCAGCGGGGCGATTGTCGCTTCCAGCAGCGCATGAGCCGCCCAGATCCGCCCCAGCACCTGCGCTTTCGTCAGGGGAGCTTCCATAAACGGGGGTTCTCCTTTAGCAACGTACACGGGCCGTCCGCGTATGTAATCAGGGGGTGAAAAGGTTTCAAGAAATATCGCGGTCGATAGCCGCTTATCGCCGTTTGCGCGGCGGGTGTTCCGCCCCAGACAGGGACTTCACGAGGTGCGCAAACTGCTTAAAGTGCGACCGCTCATGGCGCGCCAGCCATTGCGCGTAGAACAGCACCGTCCGTTCGAGGACCGCCCCCGCGCCCGTCACGGTCGCCCCCCGCTCCCAGTCCGCCGGGGCCAACGGTTCCAGAACGGCCAGAAGACCGGCCCGCTGCGTCGTAAAGGCAAGCAACGAGGGCTGAAACTCCTGGGCGGGGTAGTCCGTTCGCTTGATCCAGGTCGTAGGGTTGACCGCCCGCAAGGTCGGCCTATCCTCGGCAAGCATCGTCGTGATGCAATTGCCCCAC
>JBBSEL010000396.1:0-4825 GCA_038239755.1 Chloroflexia bacterium
CCAGTTTCTCCACCATTTTATCCTGTAATGTGCGAAATCGCATACGGGGAAGCAAAGTGCTCTTGCATAGGCGGTATTTGTGCTTGCCATAACGCCGGGGTATGGCTCGTGCCGGCCCTTCACGCATGCTCTACCCGATACTTGCTCAACTCGCCACGTTGCTTTTCGACCTGTTTACCCGAAAGTCTCGCCGCGATCAGCAGAAGGATCTCGAAATCTTGCGCCTGCGCCAGCAGCGACGCATTCGGCCACGTCATCATTCTGACCGCCCCTGCCTCGCGCGTTGGGAGAAATTGGGGCTGACCGTGCTTGCTGCTCGATTTACTGGCCTCGGGCTTGGTACTACTTTATGTAGTTTTCAGCGACCCGTTGCGCCTGATCGCGCCGATTTTAGCGCGGGCTGGCTGCGGAAGGTGTTGCGCCTTCCCGCTCCGTTCCATCCTCCCCGTTAGGCCCCCACCTGGTACACAACCGGTGCGTAGCCGCGGACGGTTCCCGGCCGCCCGTCAGTCATGCGCCTGGCTTCACCCGCTGGGCAGCCCCGGGCCGGGCCAGGCGCGGCAAGTGCCGGCTAAAACAGGCGCGAGCCTTTGTTCTGTCGAGGTGCCGTATGTGGGAGCCCCCCTGGACTGATCCCTTGACGACTTTCCTGACCCCCTTCCACTCTTTGATTCACGGGCTTGACAATATATAGACCAGTCATTATAATAGAGGGGGAGGAATAATATGGCTTCGGCGCGTGATCAGATCATCGCGACAACTTGCGAGCTACTGGATCTCCAAGGCTACTGTGCCACCGGGCTGAACGAAATCATCCGGGCGAGTGGCCGCCCCAAGGGGTCGCTCTACTACTACTTTCCCGGCGGCAAAGAGGAGCTGACCGAGGAAGCGCTGGAGCATGTGGGGCGCCTCGTGCTCGGGCGCATCGAAACGCACCTGCGGGCCGTTGGCCCGCCCGGCGATGCTATCGGCGGCTTCATCCGGTTGGTGGCGCAGAACGTCGAGGCCGCCGAATACAAGGCCGGTGGGCCGATCACGACCGTGGCCCTGGAGACCGCCGCCACCAGTGAGCGGCTGCGTTTGTGTTGCGAGCGCATCTACGCCGCGTGGCACGAGGCGTTCCGGCGCAAACTCGTGGGGGGCGGGGTCCAACCGGAGAGGACCGAGGACCTGGCGACCCTTACTCTTGCCGCGCTGGAGGGGGGCATCCTGCTGTGCCGCACGCAACGCAGCCGCCGTCCCCTCGAGCAGGTAGCCAGCGCACTTCAGACGCTCATCGAGCACCTCTCCAGTGGGGCGGAAGCAGCGCGCCAACCGGTCAACCACGTGAAGCGGGAACAGGGCGAACCGCGTGCAAAGAGCGACTAGGACGCGCCGGCAGCGCCGGAGCGGCGACTGGGCTCCACCAGCGCCGGCATCGTGAGATTCAGGCCATAGACCAAGAACACGAGGTATGCGAAATGAAAGCAGTCCGCATTCATGGCCGGGGCGGCCCGGAAGTCCTGTTGGTCGAAGAGGTAGAAGTGCCGAGGCCGGGTGCGGGACAGGTGCTCATCAAGGTGGTGGCCGCCGGGGTCAACCAGGCAGATGTCGGGCAGCGTAATGGCCGCTACCCCAATCTAGTGCCCCTTCCCACTATTCTGGGTTACGAAGTGGCAGGCACGCTGGTGGCCGGCGGCCCTGGGGTTACCGGCGTGCGCGAGGGGCTACCCGTCATGGCGCATGTCGAGGGCGGCTATGCCGAGTACGCGCTGGCGCTGGCGGGCGAGACCACCCCGATCCCGGATGGGGTCAGCTTTGAACAAGCCGCCGCCCTCCCCATACAGGGCCAGACGGCGTACCTCATGCTTGCTCGGGCCGCCCGGCTCGCGCCGGACGAAAGCGTGCTCGTCCACGCCGCCGCCGGCGGTGTGGGCGCTATAGCTGTGCAGTTGGCGCAGCTCATGGGCGCGCGGGTCGTCATCGGCACGGGCCGAACTGAGGCCGAATTGAGCTTCGTCGCCGGACTGGGTGCCGGGCCCGCGCTGGATCTGCGCCGCCCCGACTGGGTGGGGCAGGTGCACCAGATCACCCACGGGCGCGGCGTGGACGTGGCACTCGACGCGATAGGTGGTGACATCTTGCAGCCCAGCCTGGCCGCGCTCGCCCCGTTCGGTCGCCTGGTGGTGTTCGGCGCGTTGAGCGGCCAGTCTTCGGGGATGGTGCCCCAGCAACTGATAGGCGGCTGCCAATCGGTGATCGGGTTTAACACGCCGCTATATAGCCTGGAGGCGAAAGCCGCGGCCAACCACACGCTGCTGGATCATCTGGCAACGGGCCGGCTGCGGGTTGCGACGCATACCGTCCCGCTGGCGGAGGTAGCCCGGGCGCATGAACTGCTGGAGCGCGGCAGCAGCACCGGCAAAGTGGTGCTCGTCGTTGGCTAGCGGGAAAAGCAAGCATACTCAAGTACAGGTCTGAGTGCCGACCGGCGCGGGACCGGAAAGAGAGGATACACGCAAATGGCAACCCCTCGTGAGACCCAGGAGACCGCCACCCCCAACGCCGCAAGGAAGGTCCGGCCAATCAGTGAGACCAAGCCGCCCAACTTCCTATTCAAGTACCTGGTCAACCCGGTCATGAAGCGGATGCTTCGCTCACCCAAAGCAAAGATGGGCGACATGATCTTGCTGCTCACCTTCACCGGGCGCAAGAGCGGCAAGCAGTTCACCGCACCCGTCGCCTACCGGCAAGTGGCCGACAAAACGCTGGTCCTGTACATCGATAGCCCCTGGTACAAGAACCTACTGGGCGGTGCGTCGGTCACCGTGGTGCTCAAGGGTAGAGAGATGCGCGGATGGGCCGTCGCCACGGACGATAGCGAGCAGATCGTGCAAGAAACGGCGCAACACTTGCGCCGTCAGGGCCTGTCGAGTGCCCGCGAGATCGGCATTATGAGCCTGAAGTTTATGCCTACCGAGGAGGAGCTGCGGATAATGCTGCGGGACCGGGCCAAAATAACAATAGAGCTTGGTAGCACCGGTAATAAGGCCTGAGGGGGTCGGGCGGTTACAGGGCCTATATCCAGGATGGCCCGCGTCGTAACCAGGCGCAATGAGCCACCGCCGCAGCAAGGCCAGGGGTAGCCCGGCGGGCTTGGACGGTTCCTGCCGCTCCCACCCCGGGCTGCCGCCAGGCACGAACCGGAGTTATGAACGGATGGGAGACCCGTCGCTGGACAGCCCGCCTATACGGAGAACAAAACAGCCGAGAGAACACCCCTTCCCTCGGCTGTTTCGCCCCGGCGGCACGGCTATTACTGCCTGGGCGACCAGCCGCGCTCGGCGCGGATCGGCCAAAAAACAGCATAGGAAAGGGGGGCCAGCCCTGTGACGGAGGAGTTGCCTGTACCAGATCGCCTCGCCGCGTGGATGGCGCTCTACCAGCGCCGCGCGGTGGAGAGCGTGCGCGCACCCCGGGTGGCCGCCAAGATCGCCCTGCATCTGGGGCGCTTCCAGGCGTACTTTGAACAGACATACGACCATGACCGGCTCGCGGCCTGTGTGCGCCGCGACGTGCTCGGCTGGCAGGCCGCGCTGCACGCCGTGCCGCTCGCCACGGCCACCGTCAACAATCATCTCGCTTCGCTGTCCGGCTTCATCACCTGGGTCACGGCCCAGGCTCCCACCCTCTTCGCCGCTGGCAACCCCTGTCGCGGCATCGGCGAACGCGGCCTCGGCCCGCTCGAACCCCGCGCCCTGACCGCCGAGCAGGTCCGCTCGCTCAAAAGTGTTTGTGATCGCCTACCCCGCTTCCACCAGTTACGCGGCCAGCGCTGGGTCGAGGCGGCGACCCCGCCGCCTGCCCATCATTACGCCCGCCCCAGGCGCGACCGCGCCATCGTTTTCGTGCTGCTTGCCACCGGCTTGCGCCGCGAGGAACTCACCCGGCTGGATCTCGCGCAAGTGGTGCCGGCCACAGCGACCGGGCTGAGTCACGCCCCCCAGGGCCGCATCACGCGGGTGCGGGGCAAAGGAAACACCGCGCGCGTTGTGTTTCTCTCCGCCGATGCCCGCGCCGCGCTGGCCGATTACCTGGAGCGCGAGCGGGCCGGCGATGCCGCCCCCACCAGCACCGCCCTGTTTCTGAGCGCCGCCGGCCTGCCCAGTCGCCGCGCCAACGGTCGCCTAGCCCCTGGTGCAATCAACCAACTGCTGGCGCGCATCGGGCGCTGGCACGACAGCGAACAGCGCGATCCCGCCCGCCGGATTAGCCCGTTGCGCCCCCATGATCTGCGGTACACCTTCGCCTTCCAGTTGGCCCACACCACCCACGCTGCGGGTGGTGGTCTGGTACTGCCTGGACTGTGACTACAGCGCGACGGCGGCCACGGTGGGGCGCAGCCCGGCGGATCGGTTGCTAGATGGTCGGTTCGCCACCGGGTGAAACGCGCGGTCCCCGTCGCCGCTTGACAGCAGCGCGACGGCGGAGTACAATGCCGGTGGTTAGGAGTTACGGCAGGGCCTAGCCGGGCGTGCGTCTCGGCTTGATGGGGCAGGACGTGACCAGGTGTGGGGGAGCAGGACGCAGCGAGGCGGGCAGATCGCCCTCTACCGACGACGCTAATCATCCTCATGCTAACTACCGACACGCCCATCAGTACCGATCCTAACCATATAGACGGCGACGATCTAGCCCAGATCGACGCCGTCTTGCTGCATTCCAGGGGTATGGATCACATAAGTCCTCATATGCGACTCATCATAACGTGATTCCAGGCACGAAATAGCGACGGCACGGGCCGCACGAGGGTACATCCCGCCCCGGCGGCCCCTTGCTTTTATTA
>JBBSEL010000397.1:0-4822 GCA_038239755.1 Chloroflexia bacterium
GATCAGAAATGAGGAATGAGGGCATAGGGCATCAAATACAAGCGACAGAACGTAACCTGACACACATGTGTGTCCCGCTTTCGAGGAAGCTGTCGGATGGCGGGGGTGTTCCTCGACACCCTCACCATCGTGTCGTTCTGACCCCCGTCTATCTATCGTGTCGTTCTGACCCCCGTCTATCTATAGCTTATCCAACCGGGCCAACAGTTCTCTGACGTGCGGAACAAAACCTAATTGCTGCCAGTACCCCAGCCGATCCCATGAGTACCAACTCTCAACGATCTTGCCGTCAGCGATTCGGTCTATGCCTATGCCCTTGATCGTGACTTCCTTACCGCTCCGATGAGTATCCGTACCCGTCCAGATGGTTACAACCTTGTCGTTCCCTACCTCAAACATCGCGTCAATGGTCGTTCGCGCCTGGGGGAACTGTTCCCGTCGGCGTGCAGTCGCTGCCTCATTCTCTTCCTGGGTCGTTTCGAACTCGTACCCCAATTGCTCGTCTTTGATGTCGTCATAAGAGTCATACAGTGGGTGGACAATACTCGTTGCTGCCACTAGCTGAGCCATTTGCTCGTTGTCGTGATTGTCCCCGGCCTCTATTGCGCGCCGCACGATTTCCATGTTGTTTGGTCTGGCTGCGTCCATTGTTTTACCTCCTCGTCTCCACATCTCGTCCCGTCAGTTTGCTTCGGATTGGCTGGAGTATGGCACTGTTTCCAGCTCGTGTCAATACCTGCTTGGCATCTCCCTGGCACAGTCTCCTTCTTCAGCCATGCGCCGGGATCTTGTTTGCTAGCGCACATCAGCACCCACTAACCCCACCGCACCTCCAACCCCTTCTCCTCGCTCATTGCTGAATAGCACCTGATCCATCGCCGCTGCGAACGCCGCCCAGGTCGTAAGCCGCAGCGCCAGCATCCGCCGCCCCGCCTCGGTCAGGGTATAAACCCGGCGCGGCGGACTCGGCTCCGTCTCCCACGCCCCCACGATCAGCCCCGCCGCCTCCAACCGCGCCAGCGCCGGATAAAGCGTGCCCTGCGGCAACGCAAAATACCCCCCGCTGCGCCGCGCCACCGCCCGCCCCACCGCCGACCCATACGCCGACCTCTCCGCCAGCACCGCCAGGATCAACGTATCCGTCGCCCCCTTCTGCAATTCCCGCCGCCCCCCATCCATCAGCATCCCTCCTCCAAGCATACATCGTCTCACATACTACCTCGTTATTCTACATATTCTCCCCTCTCAATGCAACCCTCAGCACTCAGCACTCAGCACTCAGTCCGCAGTCCGCAGTCCTCGTCCGTGCAACCGCAGCAAGGTTCGCCCGTTTGGTATGATATAGCATCGACACACAACCGCCCCATCAAGTGGCGGTGGGGCCAGCAAACGAGGAAGATCCATGTCCAAACACCAACATCCGGTTGTATCGGCACATAACGCGCTACGCATCGGGGCACTGCTCCTCCTGATCGGGCTGGGCAGCGCCGTGTGGAGCACCACCCCCGCCCCGGCGGTCCAGGCGGCCACCGGCCCGAAGGGCGCGATTAGCAGCACCCCCCAGGCCGCGGCCACCGGCCCCCAACTCGCCGTCTTCGATGCTGCAGCGGCGCGCTACGACGTACCCCGCGACCTCCTGCTCGCCATCGCCTGGGTCGAGTCGCGCTGGCAGGCACACGGCGCGAGCGACGGCCACCTGGGCGAGCAAAACGGCTACGGCCTGATGGGCCTGACCATCCCGCCCACCGGGGACAGCCTCGCCCGCGCCGCCACCCTGCTGGGTCTGCCCCCCGCCAAGTTGCAAACCGACGACGCGGCCAACGTCGCCGGGGCTGCCGCCCTGCTGCACGCCCTGGCAACCGCTAACGGCGCGGCCCCGCCCGCTGCCAAGGGCGATCTGGCCGCCTGGTACACCCTCGTCGCCCGCTACAGCGCCTTCCCCGACCCTGCCATCGCCGGAAGCTACGCCACCAGCGTCTTCACCGTCCTCCACGCCGGGGTGACCGCCGCCGAGGCCAACAGCCCCCTGGCCCTGGTCGCCCACCCCGACCTGGTGGTGCCCGCCGACCCGCTCCAGGCCGCCCCCGCCTCGACCGACTACCCGCCCGCGCTCTGGGTGCCCGCCTATTCGGGCAATTATCAGGTGGGGCGCAACGGCACACCGATCAGCCGCATTATCATCCACGACACCGAAGGCACCTACCAATCGGCTATTAGCTGGTTCCAGAACCCCAGTTCCGGCGTCAGCGCCCACTACGTCATCCGCAGCAGCGACGGCCAGATCACCCAGATGGTCCGCAACGCCGACACCGCCTATCACGCGGGCAATTTTAGCTATAACCTCAGCGCCATCGGCATCGAGCACGAAGGCTACGCCAACCAGAGCGGCTGGTACACCCAGGCGATGTACAACGCCTCTGCCGACCTCGTCCGCACGATGGCCGACCGCTATGGCATCCTCAAGGACCACGCCCACATCATCGGCCACTATCAGGTGCCCAACCAGAGTCCGCCCGCCCACACCGACCCCGGCCCCTACTGGGACTGGGCGGGCTACATGGCGAAGGTGCGCCGCGATGATACGCTGTCCGCCCGCATCGACAACACCAGCGCCGGATTCACCGCCAACCCCACCGTGCCCGGTGCCGGGTGGCAGATCATCCCCGGCGTCGGCTACGGCGGCTCCAACGCCTACCTGGCGACCTCCACCACCGGCGGCCCGACCAACGCCGCTACCTGGCGCGCCAGTGTCCCCGCCGATGCCTACTACGATATTTACGCCTTCATCCCCTGGTACAATAACAGCAACCAGGAGACGACCAGCGCGCGCTACACCGTCGCCACCACCACCGGCCCGGTCGTCGTCACCGTCAACCAGAAGGCGCTGACCGACGCGGGCATTTTGCAAAACGGCACCACCCAGGGCGAATGGGCGCACCTGGGCCTCTTCCACTGCACCATCGTGCCCAGTGTGGACCTCGATAACAGCACGGGCGACAGCGGCAAGAACGTCTGGTTCGACGCGATGATGTGGATCCCCTTCACCGGGGCCGCCCCCACGCCGACCAACACCCCCGTGCCCGGCCCGACCAACACCGCCACCCGCACGCCCACCAATACGCCGACCCGCACGCCCACCAATACGCCGACCCGCACACCCACGGCGCTCAACACCAGCACGCCGGTCATCACCAACACGCCCGCCCCGCCGACAGCTACCTGGACGCCGAGCGACACCCCGACGATCACGCCGACTTTCACCCCGTCGCCCACCTGGACGCCCGGCCCCTGCGGCATGTCCTTCCATGACCTGCCCGACACCCACTGGGCCTACACCTACGTCAGCTATCTCTATTGCCACGGCGTGGTCAACGGCTATAGCTGCGGCCTGGGCTGCCAGGAGTTCCGCCCCGAGAACAACACCACCCGCGGCCAGATCGCCAAGATGGTCGTCCTCGGCATGGGCTGGCCGCTTCAGGAGCCGCTCACCCCCACCTTCCAGGATGTGGCCCCCGGCACCGACTTCTATCCCTACGTCGAGACGGCCTACGCCTACGGCATTGTCTCCGGCTATCCCTGCGGCATCGGCTGCCTGGAGTACCGGCCCAATAACAACGTCACCCGCTCGCAACTGAGCAAGATGATCGTCCTGGCGAAAAACTGGACGCTGCTGGAGCCGACCGACCCCACCTTCCTCGATGTGCCCCCCGGCAGCACCTTCTACGCCTACGTCGAAACCGCCGCCACCCACGGCATGGTCACCGGCTACCCCTGCGGCGGCCCTGGCGAACCCTGCCCCGGCCAGTATTTCCGCCCGTTCAACAACGCCACGCGGGCCCAACTGAGCAAGATGCTCACGCTCGCCCTGCAACAAGCCGGCCCGGTCCGCTACCCGCGCACCGACATTCCGCTCAAACCGAAAGGATCGGTGCCCGCCACCCCGCAGAAATAGCCCCTTGTAAAGGATGAAGGATGAAGTAAAAATTAAAAACGAAAGGGTCCTTCTTAATTTTTACTTCATCCTTCATCCTTTACCCCGCGCCGGACGACACCCGGTAGTGGTTCAGAAAGATCTTGGGGATCTGTCACGGATAGGGCCGATAGGCCTCTACTATTTAGTCCGTTGAAACCCCCGAATCATACAAGAACCGCCGCCCGTCGCCCCGCCCGGCCACCTTTGGTCACCCACGAAGTCTCGGCCCTTCGTGCGTTCAAATAAAGTAAAGGATAAAGGAAGAATTAAAAGTAAGAAAGACGAACCATACCCAGTTATCCACCGTTCGCCCTTCATCTTTCGTATTTCTTACTTCTTCCTTCATCCTTCACCCTTTAAAATGAGGAGCCTGAGATGAACCTTTTTGCAAAACTCAAATCGCTGCTGGTTGTCCTGTTCCTGCTCACGCCTACGCTACTCTACACGGCGATTCGTCCCGCATCCCCGGCCCTGGCGCAATCCAATCCGCCCACCTATGACACAAACATTATCATCCAGCCCAACTCTAACGAAACCAGCGTCTGCTTCGACAGCCTGAACCCCGATACCCTGGTGGTCAGCGAGTCGTTCACGGGCACGAGCATCCTCAACTGGCACACCGGCGCGCGCACACACCTCGCTAAAGCGCAAACCGCCGCCTGCGGGCCGAACGGCACGATCTATGTCGGCACGCCCGGCGACCCCGGCACGCGCTTTAGCGCCCTTGACCCGGCGGGCCACCCCATTGCCCACACGCCCCAGTACGTCGCCGCCGACGGCTCGCGCCAGGTCTACGCCACCGAGGTGCCCTCCAGCTACACCCAAACCCTGCACCTATGGGCCAGTCCC
>JBBSEL010000398.1:0-4813 GCA_038239755.1 Chloroflexia bacterium
CGCACTGATGCGTGAAACGTGAAACGTGACACGTGAGGCGTGGTGCGTGATCTTGTAGTGTGTGAGACGTATTACGTATTGCGTATTGCGTAAAGATGAAGGGGCAGCCTGATCGACATGCAGGCTGCCCCTTTCTCACGCATCACGCATCACGCATCACGCATCACGCATCACGTTTCACGATCTCCTTCCCCCGCCCACAGCCGCTGCATTTCGGCAGAGGTGGTGAGGAGCGTGTCCAGCGTGCCGGTCGCTTCGACGTGGCCGTCTTGCAGGACGATGATGTGATCGGCGCGGCGGAGGGCGGCGCGGCGGTGCGAGACGACCAGGCAGGTGGGCCGATCCGGGCCGGTCGCCTCGGCCCCTAGCACCCGTTCCCAGAGCAGCCGCTCCGTCTCCACATCGAGCGCGCTGGAGAGGTCGTCGCAGACCAGTAGCTCCGGCGTGCGCACGAACATGCGCGCGGCGGCGGCGCGCTGCACCTGCCCGCCCGACAGCCGCACCCCGCGCGGCCCCACCCGCGTTGCCAGCCCCTCGCTGAGCAAGGCTACGTCCGGCTCCAGCACGGCGCGATGGATGGCCGCAGGGAGATCGACCGCCGATTCGGGCAGCCCCAGCAGGATGTTGTCGCGCAGCGCATCGCTGAACAGGCGCGGCACCTGCTGGGTGTAGGCGGCGCGGGGCGGGCGGAACCAGGCGGCCAGGTCGGGCACCAGATCCCCGTTCCAGCGCACCTCGCCACCGTCGCGGGGCAGCAGGCCGAGCAGCGCCCGCAGCAGGGTCGATTTGCCCGCCCCGATCCGCCCGGTGATGACCACGAACTGCCCCGATTCCAGGTGCAGATCCACCCCGCAGATGCCGTGATCTGTGCCGGGGTGGTGATAGGTCAGCCCGCGTACGTCGAGTGTGTGGAGCCGGTCAGCGGCGGTCTTGACCGGGACAGGCACCGGCGGTAGGTCGCCCTCGGCGTAGATGGGATGCGCCGTGACCAGCACTTCGGGCAGGTCATCGGGCACCAGTTCGGTCAGGCGGGTGATCGATACCGCCTGGGCCTGATAGTCCCCGAAGAAGTTGCCGAGATAGCCGGGCAGGTCGGTGGTGAAGGTCAGGTAGTAGGTGAACAGGGCGAAATCGCCGATGGTGAAGGTGCCCGCCTGCATCGCCTGGCCGACCAGCAGAAGCATCATCCCAACGCCGAAGGTCACGGTGGTGCCGTGGATCAGGTTGGTACTCTCGCGTAACACCCCCAGCCGGACCTCCAACTTGGCCCGCGTGACACCGAGGGCGGCGAGATGGGCGACCGTATCCGGCTCGGCGTGGGCGACTTTGACCGCCTGCACCGCGCCAAAGAGTTCGCCCAGGAAGCCGGTCACTGAGTCGGTGGCCCGGCCTGCATCCGCATAGTAGCGACGCCATATCGCCCAGACCCGGTGGCCGACGATCATCACGCCGATCAACGGGACGAACACGATCAGCGTCACCTGGAGGTTGATGCTTGCCATGACCCCCACCGCGAAGACAAAGGCCAGGAGGTTCCCGACTACATCCGCCGCCCAGGTCGGGAAGTCGCCCACCTCGCTTACATCCTCGCGGTAGCGGTTGACGGCCTCGCCCGGCGAGACCGGGGCGACCAGGGCACCGGGGCGGCGCAGCAGGCTTGCCAGCAGGTTGCGCCGCATCAGCGCCCCAACGGTATAGCGGAACGTGTATCCGGCCCACGTCTCAACATAGTTCGAGACCAGCCGGGCCAGGCCGAGGGAGATGTACAACGCGATCAGCATCCAGAGGCTGAGGCCGACCGGCGCGGACTTGGTGATCGTGTCGAACACCGATTTTTCCAGCAGCCCCGGCAGCGCCATTGAGCCGATATAGAAGATCTGGCAGACCGCATGGAGGGCGAAGGGGCGGGGCGCATAGCGGATCAAGCGCCAGTTGAAGGCCGGAGTGCCCATGATCCGGGCCGGTCCCTTCGGTTCAGCAGGGGTGATCATGCCAATGCCTCCTCTAGCCCGGTTTGCAGCAGGCGGGCGAACCGCGAAGTGGGGTCGGCGGCCAGAGCGGCCCGTGGCCCGTATTCCACCACCCGCCCTTCCTCCAGGATCAGGATGTCGTCGGCGCGCTGCACCGTGTGAAGCCGGTGGGCGATGATGATGCCGGTGCGGCCCTCCAGCAGCCGGTCCACCGCATGTTCCATCCGCCGCTCGGTCACCGGGTCGAGCCGCGAGGCGGCTTCGTCGAGGATGATCAGCCCCGGATCTTTCAGCAGCACGCGGATGAAGGCCAGCAGTTGCGCCTCGCCCGCCGACATGCCGCCGCCGCCGCTCGCCAGCCGGGTATTCAGCCCGTCCGGCATCGCCGCCACCCAGTCGCCCAGGTCCAACTCGGCCAGGGCGCGGTCCAGGTGGGTATCGTCGATCCCGCTGTTGAAGAAGGTAAGGTTGTCGCGCACGCTGGCCTGGAAGAGTTGCACATCCTGGGTGACCATGCCGACCGCCGTCCCCAGACCGGCGAACGTCGTGTCGCGGATGTCCACCCCGCCCAGGCGGATCTGCCCGGCGGTGGGGTCGTAGAGCCGGAACAGCAGGCGGGTGATCGTCGTCTTGCCGCTGCCGGTGCGCCCTAGCACCCCCAGGATGCGCCCCGGTGGCAGGTCGAACGACACGTCATGGAGGACGAGATCGGGGCCGTCTCCCTCCTCCGGCGCGGGGGTGTCGGCTCCGTTTGGCGGCGGGCCGTCGTTATAGGCAAACGACACCTGATCGAACGTCACCGCCAGCGGCCCGGCGGGGAGGGGTGTTTGGGCGGTTTCCTGCACCTGGGGCCGCAGGCGAAACAACTCCCCGATGCGGGTGATGCCACTGGTGGCCCGTTGCAGGTCGTGCGCCTGCCCGCGGATATTGTCCAGCGGGTCGGCCATCATCCCTACGTAGTAGACAATGAGAAAGGCGGTGCCGATGGTGACGTTGCCGCCTTGATAGAGGATCGCCCCCAGCGCCAGCCCCAGCCCGTAGCCGGTGATGAACAGGAAGTTGGTCACCACGTAGCCCAGGCTCCCCGCCATCGCGCCCTGCCGCCCGGTGCGGGTTACCACGCGCATCAGTTCGTAGAGCCGGTGCAGGACATATCCCTCAGCGCCCACCCCACGAATGTCCTCGGTCCCGGCAAACCGCTCTTCGAGGAAGCCATACATCTCGGCATCGGCCTGGCGCGACGCAGTGAAGCGACGTACCCCGAAGTTTTGCAGCGCCGCCAGGGCACCGACGACGATCACGGTGTAGCAGGTGAGGGCCAGTCCGGCGCGCCAATCCTCGCGGTAGATCAGGAAGAGGATGCCGATCACCAGCAGCGCGTTGCCCGCCGCCCGGATGAGGAATTGCGAGAAGAACCGGGCCAGCAGTGCCACATCGCCGTCCACCCGCTCGATCAGCTCGCCGGGGGTGTGGGTCTTGTGGAAGGGCATATCGAGCCGCAAGCAATGGAGGGTCAGGTCGGCGCGGAGGGCGTTGGTGGCGGCCCAGCCGACCTTCAGGCTGATATAGGTGGTAACGAGGGTGATAACCCGCTGCATGATGCCGACGCCGAGAAAGCCGAGCGCGGTTCCGAACAAGAGGGCCGGTGCCCCTTGCGTCTGCGTGGCATCAATGAAGGTGCGGAGAATCTGAGGGTTGAGTAGTTGCAGGCCAATGCTGCCCGCCAGCAGCGCCGCCAGCACGGCGACCCGGCCCTGTTGAGGCCGTAGATAGGTGCCAAGTAAGCTGCGGTAGTCCGCAAACGGCACGCTCCGAATCATATAGGCTCCTTAAAAATTCCCACAAAAAAGGCCACGGATCGCCGTGGCCGGGATATAGCACGGCCACGGGCAGGAGCGCGCCCGTGGCCGATGGGATACAGACATGGCAGCCTGGGCGGAACGGGCCACTGCCCGCCGCCGAATCTACACCATCCGTATCGTCAGCGTACCGCTACGAGGCGTACCCCTTAGCGGCGCACCTCGCTGCGGGGAGCAGCCGGGTTGCGCCGAACGATAGTGTGGGTAGAATTCGCCATGCGATGCCTCCTTGAATACGATAGAGAAATAGCTCATCCGGGCAGCCCACCATTTGGCCTGCTGCACTTCCCCTAGTATACCGCCCCGGCGCGCCAGAGTCTATCCGTCGCAAGACCGATCCATCGGGGGCGGTTGGGTGTAAAGACGTGCGGCTCCCCCAGGATCAGGTGGAGTCAGGCCGGTTCCGGTTCGTCTAATGCGGCAGCGATCACCACGTCTAGGGGTTGGCTATGGCCTGCGGTCCAGGCCGTTTCGTAGGCGGCGGTAAGCTGTGCCCGCACCGCCGCCTCTACCTGCGCGTACCGGCGTTCGTGCTGGGCCGATCCGCTGGGTGCGTCGTGACTTCCCGCTCCGGCAACCGCCCCCAGCAGATAGGTGGCCCGGTCGGCTTGCCCCAGCGCCAGCGCCGCCCCGGCCAGGCCGAGCAGCCCGTCGGCCCGCCCACGTTTGCTGCCCAGGTCGTGAGCCAGCCGCAGGCTCTCGCGGAAATGGGTTGCCGCCTGAGGGGCCGCGTCCTGGTCTAGCGCAACCCAGCCCAGCCGCAGGAGCACCTGGGCCAACCCCGGCTTGTGCCCCAGGCGGCGCTGCAACTGGAGGCTCTCGGTCAGGCTGGCGGCGGCCTCGGCCAGGTCGCCCTCGGCGTGGGCGACCTGGCCGAGGTGCAAGAGGGTCGTCGCCAGGCCCTCCTGATCGTCCAGTTCGCGGCACAGGCGCAGGCTTTCGGCATAGGTGGTGCGAGCGGTGACAAGATCGCCCCCCGCCCAG
>JBBSEL010000399.1:0-4812 GCA_038239755.1 Chloroflexia bacterium
ACGCCGGTCAGGATAATCAAGAACATCATGGTTGAAACAGTCGCGCCCATCGTGGGGCTGCCGAGTTGCAACTGGAAGCCAAAAAAGGTGCGGTAGAAATAGGTGCCCAGCAGGTCGGTGGCGAAGTTAGGACCGGCCTGCGCCCCTTTCACCGTGTAGATCAGGTCGAACGCGTTGAAGTTGCCGACAAAGGTCAGGATGGTGACGATGCCCACCGTCGGCAGGATCAGCGGGAACTTGATCCGCCAGAAGACCGCCCACGGATTGGCCCCATCCACGCGGGCCGCCTCGGTCAGTTCTTCGGGAATGCCGATCAGGGCGGCATAGAAAAGCATCATCGGGATGCCGACGAACTGCCAGACCGAGATCAGCGAGAGGGTGATCAGCGCGGTCTCCGGCAGGCCCAGCCAGGGCTTGAACAGGTCGCCCAGGCCGACACCGCGCAACAGCCCCCCGGCGATGCCCCATAGCGGGTTCAGGATCAACTGCCAGATGAAGCCGATGATCACCACCGAAAGGAGCGTGGGGGTGAAGATGAGCGTGCGATAGATGCCGCGCCCGCGTCCGCCCCGGCTGAGTAGCGCCGCCAGCAGCAGGGCGATCGGGTTCTGCACCAGTAGATTCACGGCGAAGAAGACCACGTTGTTGCGAAAGGCATTGAGGAAGTGCGGTGCCCAGTTGCTGTCGGTCAGCAGGCGCACATAGTTCGCCAACCCGGCGAAGGTCTCGACCTTGTGCACATCCTGGGTGAAGAAGCTGAGCCGCGTCGAATCCACCAGCGGATAGATCATGAAGATGGTATAGACCAGCACCGCCGGGGCGAGAAAGACCACAATATGCCAGGGGAACGGCTTTTTGCGTCCAAGGGGTGGCTGCATCGCACTCTCCTCCGTGAGCGAGGTATGAGGTATGAGGTACGAGGTATGAGGTATGAGGTACGAAGTGTTGCCGAGATTCTCAGCGCAAACCTCATACCTCGTACCTCATACCTCGTGCTGGTTAGTTCGCCTTGGGCTTATACCACTTGTCCAGGCCGTCCTGGGCTTCCTTCGCGGCCTGCTCGGGGGTGATCGTGCCGTTGATGACCCCGGCGCTCAGCCGCCACAGTTCATTCTCCAGGTTCGGCTCGCCGCGCGAGAGAATCTGGTACGAATTGCGGATGGTGGACTTGGAGGTGCTACGCCAGCTCAAGAACTGCTTCGCCAGCGGGTCCTGAAGCTCGATCTTCTCGTTCGACAGGCTGAAGAAGCCGGGCAGCGCGTTGCTGTAGAGCGTGGCGAATTCCGGCGTCGCCATCCAGGCGAGGAAGGTGCGCGCTTCCGCCGCGTGCTTGCTGGCGGCGTTCAGGCCCATCGCGATGTCGGTGTGGTCGCTGATGTAGGAGGTATCCCCGGCCTTCAGCACCGGCGGCGGGAAGGCCCCCATCTTGAACTTGGCCTGCTGGTTGAACAGGGAGATCTCCCACGACCCCGCCGGGTAGATGGCGGCGCGGCCCAGGGTGAACATGCTCTGCGAGTCGGCGTACTTCTGCGCCTCAAAGCCGGGCGGCATGTACGGCTTCCAGGCGGCGAGGGCCTTGAAGGTGTCCACATAGGCGGGATCGGTGAACTTCTGCTTGCCCGCGATCAGGGCCAGGCGGCCTTCCTCGCCGTGCCAGTAGTTGGGGCCGATGTTCTGGAAGCCCATCGTAGCGGCTTCCCATTGCTCGGAGGTGCCCATCGCCAGCGGAATATAGGTGCCGTCCTTCTTGATCGCGTCCAGCACGGCCATGAACTCGTCCATCGTCGTCGGCGCTTTGAGCTTGAGCTTATCGAAGGCGTCCTGGTTGTAGATGAAACCGTGGATCACCGAGGCCATCGGCACGCAGAAAACGTTCTTGCCGTCGTCGGTGATCCAGGCGCTTTTCGCCACGTCACTGAAATTATTCATCCCCGGCAGGTCGTTCAGCGAGGCCAGCCGGTTTTGCTGGAACAGGCCCAGCGACACGTCGAACGGGCGGCAGGAGACCAGATCACCGGCGGTGCCGCCTTCGAGTTTGGTGTTGAGCGCGGCGTTGTACTCGGTGGGTGCAGTGGGGGCGAAGACCACATGGATGTTGGGGTTCTTGGCCTCAAAGGCAGGGATGATCTTATCCGACCAGATCGACAGGTCGTCGTTGCGCCAGCTTTCTATGGTCAACGTCACTTTGTCGCCCGACGGCGCAGCGCTGGCCGTTGTGGCGGTGGGTGCGGTCGCGGGCGCGGCAGGGGCGGTGGTCGCGGTGGCGTCCGCGCCGCACGCGGTCAGCAACAGCGCGAAGATGGTCAACAGACTGAACACGGTAAACTTACGCATTGTCTTTCCTCCTTGGGGGTGCGGATGGTCCTGGCCGGGGCCGGGGCGATCGCTGTGAACGGAGTCCTTCCACCGGCAATCATTCCATATTTTATGCGAGGGGCACCTCCTTCGTGGCCGCAAGGGACTAGCCGGGCTTTACCGCAGGCCCGCCGAGACGGGCACTGCCTGCACCAGGCGGCGGGTAATATCCTGGGGCCGGGTGATTGCGCCCCCGATCACCACGGCGGCGGCCCCCAGGTCGAAGGCACGGGCCACCTCGGCGGGCGTCCGAAACCGGCCCTCGGCGACGACCGGCAAGCGGCTATGGGCCACCAGCTCGGCCAGTAACTCCAGGTCGGGGCCATCGAGCGGCGGGCGACCATGTGCGGTGTACCCAGCCAGGGCGGTGGTGAGCACATCCACGCCGAGGGGCTCCGCGAAGTCGGCGTCGGCGCGGCAGGACACATGGGCCATCACCGGCAAACCGAGTGTAAGCTGAATGTGGGTGACGAGGTCCGCCAGGGCGAGGCCGCCGGGGCGCGGGCGCGGCGTGGCATCGACGGCGATCATATCGCACCCGGCCTGCGCGACCAGGGTGGCGGCTTCACAGGTCGGCGTGATGTAGACGGGCATCTCCGGGCAGCGCACTTTGTATACCCCGATCAGGAAGCAATTGCTGACGGCGCGGATCGCGGCCACGTCGGCCGGCGTGTTCGCCATGATCCCGACCGCGCCGCCGCCGAGCGCCGCACGGGCCAGCGCGGCCATCATCGACGCGCCAAACAGCGGCTCCTCTTCGGCGGCCTGGCAGGAGACGAGCAGGCCCCGTGGCACATGACGAATCCGCGCTGTCATCGATCCCCTTCCTCCCGGTGTGCCGCGTCAGGGACGCTGGCGGGTCAACACCATGCGATACCGATCCCCCCGGTACAGCGTATCGGTCGATTCGATGGCCGTCCCCTGGTCATCGCGGGTGATGCGACGGGCGTAGAGGGCGGGGCTGTTGCGCTCCACGCCGAGCAGGCACGCATCCGCCGCGTTCACCAGCACCGCCTCGACCGTTTCATCGGAGCGCGACGGCTGGCAGCCAAACTCGCGCTCCAGCACGGCGTATAACGACTCGTGGGTCCAGTCAATTGCCAGCAGGCCGCCAAAGCGGTCGAATGGCAAATAGGCGCGTTCCACTGCCAAGGGTTCGCCGTCGGCCATTCGCACCCGTTCCAGCAGGACCACACGGGCACCCACCGGGAGATCAAGCTGGGCGGTCACCGCCGAGTCAGCCACTTCAGCGGTGCAGCGCACCAGCCGCGAACTGGGCCGCGCACCGCGCACTTGCATGTCCTGGCTGAAGGACATGAACCCCAACGGGCGGCTGATCTTGGCGGCGGCGACAATCGTGCCGCGCCCCGGCTGCCGCACCAGTAGCCCCTCGTTGACCAGCTTGTCCAGCGCGGCCCGCACAGTCATGCGGCTGACCTTGAGCTGGGTGGCGTATTCGCGCTCCGACGGAATAACATCGCCGACCTGGAACGCCCCGCGCTGGATCTGCTGCCGGAGCGTATCGCTGATCTGGACAAAAATCGGCGTCGGGTTATGGTTGCGCGTCATCATTGGCTGGTCTATCCACTGGTCTATACCAGCGCAGTATAGCGCGCGGTGAGCGGCCTGTCAAGGCTATCACATGGAAGGCAACCTCATGGAGTTGGAGTGCAGGCCGTCCCTGCCGGAGGTCCGCCGGACGCTTTGGCGGGGACGGTCGCGCGGCCAGTGGAGGCGTCCTTAGCACGACCATAGGGATTTAGGTCTCGCGCTTGGTGCGAGACCTAAACCTTCTGCATAGTTTTCTAACTAACTTCCAAGCAAATTATGTAGCCAAACCGCCCCATGGCCTTTTAATCGGGGGGTTCTGGGTTCGAATCCCAGCAGGCGCGCCCTTTCTTGGTTTGTGCGGGTCAGTAGTATCTAACTGGACAACTGAAGTTATAGGCAGGTAGTTACCTCGCGTGCGGTCACTCTGCCCGGATAGCGCACCGGAAGACACCGAACACCTCACACGAAAAGAGGCCAGCCCTCCAAAGGGCTGGCCTCTCTGTTGCGGCCCCGGTCGGTCTAGCGCTGGGTGCGGGTCTGGCAGTTGGGGAAGAATGTTTGCGCGGCGATCTTCGCCATCTGGCCGCGGGTGGCATTGCTGGTTGGGCGGAAGTAGGGCCGGTTGCCCGGCGCGATGCACGGCTCGAAAGCCCCCCCGCAGGAATACCCGCTGACGATGCCACGGCTGGCGATCTGCTCGATGTAGAGATAGAACGTGCTCCCTAGCGGCACATCCTCAAACGTCTGCCCGGTGGGCGTCTCGGTCCAGCCTGCTGCCCCGGCCACGATTTTAGAGAGCTGGCCCCGTGTGACATTAGCGCCAGGGCGGAAGTAAGAACGGTGGCTCGGTCCCACACACGGCTCGCCCGGCCCGCCGCAGGAATAACCCGCAATGATGCCACGCCC
>JBBSEL010000400.1:0-4806 GCA_038239755.1 Chloroflexia bacterium
GCAGCGCGGCTGCAATGTCGGATGAATTCTCGAACAAACCTCTCGACCTAGAGCCAACTAGCCAGAAGGGTGCTCAGTGATTGCCGATCGCACTGATGGTGTTCACCGGTTGCGGCTGGGCGGCGGTGGAGGTGAGGCCCTCGGCGGTCCCCACCCGCGCCACCAGCCGCAGGAAGGTGACGGCGATGACGGCGGCCCCGATAATCAGGGTGGTGTGGAAGGTATACTCGATCCCAATCAGGCTACCGAGGTCATTGGTGACGCGGTGCAGATTGTCGTGCGGCCACCAGGACAGCAGCGACCAGGCGATGGCGGCAAACGTGGCCCAGGTGAGCGGCGCATTCCCCCCGGTGGCGCGGCGCACCAGCGGCAGGCCAAAGACGAGGAAGGCCACGCCCAGGCCAAAGGCCGCCGCCTCGAACAGCGCAACGCCGATCAGCATGGCAAGCTGCGGAGTGGTTGGCCCGTTGGCGGCCATGCCGCTGGTCGTCGCCATCGGATCGGGCCACAGCACCCGGCCCAGGGGGATGGTCGGCAGGCCGAACAACAGGGTGACAAGCAAGACTTTAAGCCAGGTTTTCATCGGTAGATTCTCCTTATGCGGGGTGAATGAGGTGGTGAATGAGGTGTCGAATGTAGTTAATAGTTCCCGCTGGGCCGTCCCGTCCCGGCAGCCACGGTGCGTGGCAGGCGGTGCTAGACCGCTGGGGGCAGGGGCGGGTCGGGCACGCTCAGCGGTGGCCCCACCATTATGCTTCCGAACTTGCGCGCCAGGGCCATTAGGGCCGTCATATCGGGGGGTGCGCCGGGGGGAGTCTGGGCAGCGAGCGCGGCGCTCTCTTCGAAGAAGTGTTCAAACCCGCCCGGCGTGATCAGGCCGAGCATCCGCACCGGGACGGCATAGGGATTGCAGAAGGTATGAGCCGTGCCCTTCGGCAGATAGCCCACGCAGCCCGGCGTCAGCGTCATCTGGCGCTCGCCCACTTGCACCAGCAGTGCGCCTTCGAGAATGTAAAACGTCTCGTCCTCATTGGTATGGATATGGAGCGGCGGGCCACTGGTGGCCGGCGGGAGGATGCTCTCGACCAGGGCAAAGGCCCCGCCCGTCTCCTCGCCGCGAATGCGGATCTCCACCGTCGAGCCGGGCCTGCCGATAGCAGGGCTGTCGCCGGGGTGGCGGACCAGGGCGGCCTCTTGGTGAACGGTCTGTTCTTGCATCAACATGGAATTATCCTTTCTTTTGCATTAGTGGTGGGTAGTCGTGTGATTGATTGCGCTGACGGCGGGAGCGGACTGCCTTACTGCGCCGCATCCGGAGGGCTGTCCGGCGGGAGCGGCGGTCCGACCGCGCTGGTAGCGTCCCTGGCACCAAGCGCGGCTCTCGGGCCTGGTTCAACCGATTGGTCTACGATGAAGCGATCACTAAACGGCGGGGTACGCACTGGCTCAGCGCCCGCCGGGAGGACGAAGCACGCGTCCGCTAAAGCTGCGGGTACCATGATCAGTATTGCGGCCATCGGTTGCGTCTCCTTTGCTCTGTGTTGGTGTGTATCTGGCGGCTATGTGTTGATTATAGAAGCAAAAATGCTATAATGGTCTGCACAAAAGCCGCACAAAAACCCGCACCGGTCTCCGCACAGGAAGCATCCACGGCGGCTTTTCAGCAGGATGGGTGGTCGCATGTATGATGGGATCGCGTTCGGGCGCTGGTTGAAAGCACGCCGCCAGGCACTCGACCTGACGCAGGAAACGTTTGCCGACCGGGTGAACTGTGCCCTGTCCACCGTCGAGAAAATCGAGCGCGGGCTGCGCCGCCCGTCGCCGCAGGTGGCCGAGCGTATGGCGGACGTGCTGCGGATCCCGCCGGATGAGCGGGCGGCGTTTGTCGCCCAGGCGCGGGGGTTGCCGTCGGGCGATACGGCGGCCTGGCCGGGCACTGTGGGCACCGCGGCAGCAGGCGCGCCGCCCGATAACCTGCCCGCGCCCATGACAGCGCTGGTGGGCCGGGAGGCTGACTTGGCGGCCTGCCAGGCGCTGCTGGGGCGGCCCGATGTGCGCCTGCTGACCCTGGTCGGCCCGCCCGGCATCGGCAAGACCCGCCTGGGGCTGGCGCTGGCCGCTGCCGGACGGGCCGATTTTGCGGATGGCATCTGGTTTGTGCCCCTGGCGGCGTTGACCGACCCCGGCCTGGTCCCGTCGGCGATCGCCACTGTGCTCGACATCAAGGAACCGCCCGACCGCGTGGTAGAGACCAGTCTGCAAAGCTACCTGCACGAGCGGCAGGTCTTACTCCTCCTGGATAACTTCGAGCATGTGCTGCCCGCCGCCGCCCTGGTGGCGCAGTTGCTCGCCGCCGGGCCGCGCTTGAAGGTCGTTGTGACCAGCCGCGCTGCGCTGCACCTCTATGGCGAGCATGTGTTTGAGGTGCCCCCGCTCGCCCTGCCTGCGCTACCCGACCTGCCCATCGTCCCGGACCTGCGGCAATACCCGGCGGTGGCGCTGTTCGTCGAGCGTGCCCAGGCCGCGAACCCCCGGTTCGCGTTCACCACGGCGAACCAGGGAGCCGTGGCCGAAATCTGTGTCCGCCTGGAAGGGTTGCCCCTGGCGATTGAGCTGGCTGCCGCACGCAGCCCGCTCTTCGATCCGTCGTCCATGCTGCGGCGGCTCGACTCGCGCCTCCAGGTGCTGACAGGTGGCCCGGCGGACTATACCGCCCGCCAGCAGAGCCTGCGCGCCGCCATCGCCTGGAGTTACGATCTCTTGAGCGCCGATGAACAGACTCTGTTCGCCCGCCTGGCGGTCTTCGCGGGCGGGTGTACCCCAGAGGCAGTGGCGGCGGTATGTGCGGAGGGGCTACTCAGCGACTCCCTGGACCTGCTTGGTTCGCTTCTCGACAAGAGCCTCGTGCAGCGCCAGGATGACGGGGCCGCGCCCCGCTTTCTGTTGCTGGAGACGATCCGCGAATACGCCGCCGAGCGTCTGGCCGAGCGCGGCGCGGCCACGGTGCGGCAGCACCATGCCGCCTATTACGCCGCCTTCGCAGCAGAGGCCGAGTCCCACCTGCGCGGCACCCAGCAGAAACACTGGCTGGAACGGTTGGACCAGGAGCATGATAACCTGCGCGCGGCGCTGGGGTGGGCGCTCGGTAGCGGGGCCGGAGAACTGGCCCAAAACATCGCTGGTGCGCTCTGGTGGTTCTGGTCGAGCCGGGGCTATTTAAGCGAGGGGCGCGGCTGGCTGGCCCAGGCGCTGGCCGCTGCCCCGGAGCCGACGGCGGCACGCGCCCTGGCGACGCTGGCCGCTGGCACGCTCGCCCGCACCCATGCTGACTATGCGGAGGCGGCAGCGCATTTGCAAGAGAGCCGGGCGATCTACGAAGCGCTGGGAGAGCGGGGCGGGATGGCGCGCGCGCTCAACAACCTGGGGCTGGTGGAGTGGGTCCAGGGGCAGTTGGACGAGGCGGACACCGCGTTTTCTGCCGCCCTGGCGATCCAGCAAGAATTGGGCGAAACGTGGGGCGTCGCCGCAGCGCTGGCGAACCTGGGCCTCATTGCGTCGGATAGGGGTAATATGGTCGCCGCGCGCCGCTATCATGAGCAAAGCCTCGCGCTGTTTCGCACACTCGGTGATGGGCAAAATGCGAACGTGGTCCTCAACAACCTGGGGGTCCTGGCGTTGCAGGAAGGCAACTATGCGGAGGCGCGCGCCCTATGGGAGGAATGCCTGGCGGTGTGTCGCGGGCTGGGCAACAAAGAGGGGGAGGGGCTGGCGGTGGCGAACCTGGTGGTGGTGGCGCGGGATGAGGCGCGGTTCGCCGACGCGCACACGCTCACGGCGGCAGCGTTGCGCCTGTGCATGGAGATGGGCGACCGCAAGTTGATCGCGCATACACTGTCACGCACCGCCGGGCTGGCGGTGCTGGAGCAACAGGCGGCCCGCGCGGCCCGCCTGTTTGGGGCAACCGACGCCCTCCTGCTGGTGGTGGGTTCCGCATTGCCGCCCCGCAACCAGCGGGACTATGACCACTACGCAAGCCTGGCCCGGGCGGCCCTGGGGGAGGTGACGTTCGGGGCGGCCTGGGAGGAAGGAACCACCTTCTCCTTGGAGCAAGCGGTGGCCTATGCGGTCGCGGATACCAGTTGAATGATACTGTCAAATGACAATAGACCGATGACCTTTGTCGCGAGCAGCAGGGAACGTGGTCATACGCCTATGGTTATTACAGCGACACGTATGCAGCGGCTAAGTCCGGGCGGCGGCACGCCGGTGCAGCGATTAATCGCGATCCACGTCACAGGGCACCGGCCTCCGCCGGGGTGGTAGCCTCGGCCAGCGCCACCGCCAACGGCCAGGACGCGCCCGCCTGCCAGTGAGCGGCGAACTCCTCCGCGCCCACATGGGCCTCCGCCTGGGCGCTGTAGCGGTCTCGATCCTGTTGGATCACGGCGGGGAGGGCGAAACCCAGGGTGGCTTGCAGCGTGGCGGCGGCACCATACAGCCGGGCGGCCCGGTGCGGCTGCCCCTGACAGACCGCCAACCCGGCGGCGTGGATCAGGGTATAGGCTATTCGCCGCCGATCCCCCAGTTCCTGGGAGGCAGTCAGCGCGGCGGCGATGTACGCCCTGGCGGTGGCCCAGTCGCCCAGGTCGCGGGCCACCATCGCCAGATTGCTGAACGACGTAGCGCGGGCCTCGTGGTCGTCCAATGCCTCCTGACGGGCCAGGCACTCGGTCCAGATCCGCTGCGCTTCGGCATATTGGCCTTGCTGATACGCATGGCTACCAAGATTGTTGCGGACGATCCCGA
>JBBSEL010000401.1:0-4805 GCA_038239755.1 Chloroflexia bacterium
ACAATCGCCACCGAGACCCCGTTGGAGAGGTAGTATTTGCGTGGCGGTGGCGCATCCTCGTCCCAGCGAACCGTCGGCGGGCCGGGCGGATCGACCACATACTCGCCGTCTTCTTCGGCCACCTCCGAGGTCTCGTCCCCATCCTGATCAATCGTCACGACTATTTCCGCCGCCGGTTCGCCGTCGAACTCCGGGTCAGCGAAGTTGCGCGTGGCGCTGCCGGTGTAGTCCAGGATGGTGAAGAAGAGCTTACCGTAGTCCTCGCGCACTCGCGTCCCTCGCCCGATGATCTGCTTGAAGTCCACCATCGAGTTGATGATGCGGAAGAGCACGACATTCTGCACCGTCGGGGCATCCACCCCGGTGGTGAGCAGCTTGGAGGTGGTGAGGATGACCGGCGTGCGCGTCTCCACATCCTGGAACGTGGAGAGATAGCCCTTGCCGATATCCCCTTCGTTCGATGTGACCCGGACCACGTAGTCCGGGTACTCCTGCACCAGATCGGCGTTAGCGTTGTTCAGTGCCCGGCGCATCTGGTCGGCGTGATCCTGGTCCACGCAAAAGACGATGGTCTTGGCAAACCGATCCGTCGCCTTCAGGTAGTTCGTCAGGTGCTGGGCCACCGCCTCGGTGCGCGACTTGAGCGAGAGCGCCCGCTCGAAGTCGGCGGGGCCGTACTCGCGGTCGGGAATTTCGCGCCCATAGTCGTCCAGTTGCCCGGCAAAGGGGCGGAAGCCTGCGGCGTCAATGTCAATGATGATCCGCCGCACCTGGTACGGGGCCAGAAACCCATCCTGAATGCCCTGCTTGAGGCTGTAGGTATAGATCGGGCTGCCGAAGTACTCGTAGGTGTCGCGGTTTTCCTCGCGCAGCGGGGTGGCCGTCATGCCGAGTTGCGCCGCCCCGGTGAAGTACTCCAGGATGTCGCGCCAGGATGAATCGTCGCGAGCGCTGCCCCGGTGCGCCTCATCCACAATGATCAGGTCGAAGAAGTCGGGGGCGTACTCGCGGTAGAGGCCGGGCCGGTTCTCATCCTGGGCAAGGGCCTGATAGGTCGCAAAGTAGATCTCACGGCTCTTGATCGCCAGTCCGTGCTCGATTTTCCAACGGGCATCGCCAAACGGCGCGAAGGTTTTATCTTTGGGATCATCCACCAGGAAAGCGCGGTCGGCCAGGAAAAGGATGCGGGGCTTGTGGTGGGCCACCCCTTTCGCGTTCCAATATCCGTTCCAGAGCTTCCAGGCGATCTGGAAGGCAATAACCGTCTTGCCAGTACCCGTCGCCAGGGTGAGCAGCACCCGCCGCTGCCCCTTGAGGATCGCTTCGACGGCGCGGTTAATGGCAATCTGCTGATAGTAGCGGGGAATCTTATCGCCTGTATGGTAGGGCGCAAGTAGCTTGTCTTCTAGCGCTTCGGCCAGGCCCTTTGCGGCACGGTAGCGGTTCCACAACGCCTGCGGGCCAGGAAAGGTCTCAACCTCGCGCTCCAGGCCGGTGGTGAAATCGAACTCCACGATGCCCCGCCCATTGGTCGCATAGGCGAAGAGCAGCCCCAATATTTGGGCGTAGTCTTTCGCCTGCTGCAACCCATCCCCAGGCCGGAGCGCATCCGCCTTGGCCTCGACCACGGCGAGCGTATAGTCCCGTCGGTAGCGCAGGAGGTAATCGGCGCGCTTGGGCACCCCGCGTTTCGCCTGCCGCCCATTCACCGTGATGCGCCCATCGGTGAAGGTTCGCTGTTCGCCAATTTGCTCATCGGTCCAACCCGCCGCATAGAGCTTGGGCAGCACATACTTCCGGCAGGTATCCGCTTCGTTGCTCATACCTTCCTCAAAGGTTGTGACCCACCTCTTTACAGCAGGCCACAGTATGCCATTGATCCTGATTTGGTCATCCGCCGCTGTGCAATCAACGAGCGGCACAATTCATTGACCCTTGCACGAGTATTTTAGCAGATTTTGTTATCCTTTACGAGTAGTAGTAAAGCGGGTCGACAGAATATGCAGGAAGCCCGATCTTTTTAGTTGGGAGTATTGTTGCCCAATGCGCGGCCTATCACGCGGTTCGGCTAAGACGCCCGCTTGTTGTGGGTACGCTCCACCGCCTCAAGCCGCGTCCGCCCGAATCCAGATCGGCGTGATGGTTTGCAGCGGTTGATCGAAGAGGCCCAATTGCCCATCGCTGCGGAAGAGCTGTGCGAAATCGGCGGGGTGAAACGCTTTCCGCAGGCGAGAGACGTAGGTTGCGTGGAAGACCCGTAGATAGTGGGTCACATCGTAATCGCGCCCGTCGATCCCGGGGGCGGCGAACGCTTGCGCCGAGTCTTGTGTGGCGTCCGTCTCGTCCAGGGGGACCCCCGGATCATCCGGTAGCCAGACGTAGCGTCCGCCCTCCGCCCGGTAGTAGCGGACCTGCTCGCGCTCGGCCCACTCCGTGCGCCCGGCGGCCAGCAACGCCTCGTAGGGGCCTTCCCGTAAACGGGACCGCCTGCCCAGGTACTCGGCCGGCGTCTTGGTCAGCCGGGCGCGCGTTGCCACTACTCCAGCAGCCAGCGTGCGGGCGCGCAGCGCCTGGATCGTGTGCAGGTAGGCCTGCTGCACGCCCGCCACATCCCCCCGCAGGATACACCCCAACCCGGCCTGGAGAAACGCTGCCCCAAAGGGTTCCACCCGGCTGGAGCGCAGCGCACCCCCGCGCACAATCAGTTCGCCCGCATAGGTCAACAACGCATAGTTCTTGACCTCGTGCGAGAGCATCGCCTGATAGCGGCCCTCATATTCCAGTCGCAGACCAACGGGCAGGGTGGCCGCCACCTCGGCCACCAGGGCACGCTCCTGAGTTTCGCTCCAGCCTTGCGGCGCGGCAAAGAACACCCCGTCGGTATCGGCTTCCACCAGCGCCATCCCCCGGTCCCGTAAGGCGGCGACCACCGCGTCCAGGATCGCCCGCCCCTGGCGTGTCACCGCGTCCGCCGCCGCGCGATCGGCGAACAGCGCCATCGTCCCGGCCCCCATGTAGCCGTACCCCGAGTTGACGAGGATCTTCATCGCCGCCTGCGCGGCCTCGTGCTGGAAGGCGGTCGCCGAGCCAGGGGGTGCCTGCCGCGCCGCGTGCTTATGGTCTAAGCGCAAATCGGTCAGCCGGCCCACCAGGGCCAGCAGCACCCCTAACCGATCGCACGCCGGGCCGATCCCATAGGCGCGCATGATCGAGGGGTACATCGAGGCGATGTCACACTTGACGACCTGCTGGGCGACCCCTGCTGCAAACAGATAGCTGGCTCCTCCGGCGTGCCGCCCTTCGCCCAAGGCCGCGGCTGCGTTCGGGCGGGGGAGTGCGGCCCCGGTGCGGAGGTAAGCGCGCACCAGTAACGGCTCCAGGATCCCCATCGCCGGTCCGGCTGAGGCCACGCGTTCATAGCGGCGGGGGGCCATCCCGGCCAGAGCAAACGGCGCGCCCATGAGCCGTTGGGACAACCCATCCACCTCCCATACATCATCCAGCGCATACCGACGAACTTCGTCGGGCTGCTGCTGATAGGTGGCGAAGATGACGGCACCGGGGATGTAGGTGCGCTCAGGTGCCGCCACGCCGAAGTACCGCGCCGCGACCTTCAAGCTATGCCCGGGCATATCACGCACGCTGAAATCATGCCGCCAGACCGCATCGAGGGTATCAATCAACTCGCGTCCGGCGACGCTATAGCGCATCCGCCGCCGACGGCGATAGGGGGCGGGTTCACTGTAGCGCTCGAGCAGCGGTGGACCTTCTGGTCGACCCAGGCTGAGGGGCACCCGTAAGGTGCGGGCGCGTTCATCCAGGAACGGCAGATCGAAGCCAAACAGGTTGTGGTTCTCGATGACATCGGGGTCGCGTTGGCGGATGAGGGCGCAGAGGTCGGTAATGAGGGTCGCTTCGTCGGCAGCGGTGGGGGCTTCCAGAACGGCGGACCACCCCTGGGAATCCTGGATCGCCACCAGGAAAATACGTCCTTGCTGTGGGTCGAGGGCGGTCGTTTCGAGGTCAAATTGGAGGCGGTGGAGGTCGGGGTAGGCCAGATCACGAAAGTAGACGCGGCCCGTCGCCATGAGGTATTGCTCGACTGGGCCTACCCGGTAATAGGTGTCACTCAAGTCCGCGATGCGTACCGTGTGGCCCAGACGGCGGGTGGCCCCGATCAAGATGGCCCGTTCGAGCGCCCGCCCATCGGCGGCACTGAGGAGGTACGGATAGGTGTCTGCCGGGGGGCCGTCTAGCTGCCGGTACGTCACGGTGGCCCGCGCCGCGTCTGCGGTATCGGCAGCCCGGAGGCCCCGGCCCAGGTGCGCGACCTCGTCCAGGGTGGCCGCGAAGAGCCAGGGCCGAAACCGCGCGGCGGTGCAGCGCAACTGCCCGGCGAGCCGCTGCCAAACACGAGCGTGACCGTTGCGTTCGGCCCAGACCGAGACGATGCTGGGAGTCGGATCCCAACCGAAGAGCCAGTCCTCCACGGTGGACGCGGCGGTGGGTGGTCGGGGGTGGGGTGGGGTGGGGGTCATGGCTCTCCTCGAAGGGGCAATGCGGTTTGTCGTTCGCCCCAGCATAGCACAGAGCGTCCCGGCGGTGCAAGCCGCGCGGCGGGACCGGGCGCGCTCGTTCGTTTTGTCGAGTGGCGACCCTGCGGGCCGCGCTCTGCCCAGCCGGAAACGGACCGGAATCGCTCCGATCCGTCTCCCAACAGGGACCGCAGCCGTACAGTGCCGATTCCTGGAGCCCTACGCCTCGCCCGGTGGGACGCTCCTGGTTGCTGGGCGGCCTGACCGTCG
>JBBSEL010000402.1:0-4797 GCA_038239755.1 Chloroflexia bacterium
GATCCCTGATCCCTGATCCCTGATCCCTGATCCCTGATCCCTCCGCACTCCGCACTCCGCATTCGTCCCGTCCCCAACCCCCAACATCGCCTGCGCCGCCGCCCCCCGCCGCGCCAGGAACGACCCCGCCGCCGTGATCCGCGCCCCCTGCGTGATTGTCGCCGCGCCCTTCCCATCCCGCGCCGTCGTATACGCCCGCCGCAACACCCCCAACCCGCGCGCCAACTCCGTCTCGCCCACCAGCGCTGGGAACCCCTCCAGCAGCCACGCCGTATGCTTGCGCGTCCACAGATCGGCATCGAACAACAGGTGCTCCAGCAACCCCACCGAGGGCAACACCGGCCCCCGCGTCGCCCGGTACAACTTCTGCTTGCCCCGCGCCGTCTCCACCTCATCCACCCGGATCAGCCCGCACACCACCAGCAATTGCGTATAGCGGGCGATGCTGTCCTGCGACGTATCCAGGTAGGCTGCCAGCGTCGTCTGCGTGCAATGCGCCCAGCCATAGAACGGGTGCCCCGGCGTCGCCTCCTCGAAGCTGTGCAACGCCAGCAGCAGCCCCAGCCCTACCGGCTTCAACACGGGCCCCCACTCGCGCGCCACCGCCGCCGCCAGGTCCCCCGCCCCCGGCAGCCCCCCCGCGTCGGCCACCGCGATCGGCGCGACCGCCGCCACCACTTGCTCGTCTATTCGCTTCAACTGGGCTATTGCCATCAACACGCCGCCACCTTATTTCAAGATCCCGACCCTACCCCGCACCATGCGGAGCAGCCCGGTCGTCCCAATCACTTGCACTACTACCCCGCACCATGCGGAGCACCCGATCTACACCAACTCAAAGCGCTCTCCCCTCGCCCGCAGGGAGAGGGGCCGGGGGTGAGGGCAGATCTCCCCTACTCCCGCAGCCGCGGATGGCTCAACATCACCCCGGTGGGGAATGCATAGAACACCAGCAACCCCACATAGATCAGCAGGCTGAGCCACACACTGACAAACGCCAGCAAGAACGAGCTAAAAAAGAGAGCCGGACCGAGAATATAATGCCGGGCCGTATGCCGTTTGTACTCTGTGCCGACCGTCTGCGTGATCAAGCGCCCCGAGGCATACCATGACAACAGATCGAACAGGATCGAGATCACCAGGGCCAGCCCGCTATAGATCAACGTCGCGAGCCGTTGATTGCCCACCGCGCTATCCTGTTCGC
The DNA here is from genome assembly GCA_038239755.1 of Chloroflexia bacterium. Classification (GTDB taxonomy): domain Bacteria; phylum Chloroflexota; class Chloroflexia; order QHBQ01; family JAICKM01; genus JBBSAN01. The sequence continues at coordinate 1,205 of JBBSEL010000402.1, forward strand.
TGAGCCGGATATACTCGGCCAGCAGCCCCGTGGGAAACGGCACAAGCGTGATCGCCATCAGCAGCAGCCCATTGATCAGCAAGAAGATCTGATCCACCCGCTGGATTTTCTTGAACAGATTATGGTGCGCGGTCCACATCACCAGGATCCACCGGAAGCTGAACATATAGGCCAGGTACATCGGCCACTGTTGCAGCAGCACCGCCCCCAACCCCTTCCCCGCCAGCTCCTCCGGCAACGGCACCCGGATCTCCAGCACCAGCAGTGTGACCGCAATCGCGAACACCCCATCGCTGAAGGCTTCCACCCGCCCACTCTCCCGGCTCTCGCTGCTGTGTGTCCGCTCTCTTTTAGTTATGTCAACCATATCATGCATCTCCACCCGCTGATTCCCAATTTCGGCAAGCAACTCCCAAATATTATGTCACCACAACCCCGCTAGATCTTGACAAGGCGCAGGAAAGCGTGTATGATAGCTGTGCAGACCCCTGAGAAAAGGGCGCAAAAACGCCCCTCCCACCGCAAGGCGGGCTTCAGGAAAGACGAAGGAACGCGAAGCTTTACTGGTGTCGCTTGCCAGGGTTAAGCCAGTAAAACCTCAAAAAGCCGGTTGTCGTAAGCTCTGCAACTAAAGGACTCGGGTGACGGCCGGGTCCTTTTGCTTTCCGTCCAAACCACTCATAACCACCTCGTACCTCGTACTTAAAACCTCAAACCTCAAACCTCAAACCTCAAACCTCAAATCGTCTTCATCGCCGTTTCGGCATCGGGTAGATCGCCCCACGGCGCGGCTGGCTCTGCAACGGCGCGGCCAACATCTCGGACAGCCGCACCTGCAATTCCACATCCCCTTCGGCCTCGATCCGCTCGACCACCGGGGTCAACTCCTCGAACAGCGCGGCCAGCGGCTCCAGCAGGGCATACAACTCCCGCACCTCGGCCACCCCCAGCACGCTCTCCCCCGTCGCCGGGTCGGGCTGCCGGATCGACCGCACCGCTTCTTGCACCAGGGCGCGCACCAGCCGGTAATGTTCCTGCTGCGCCGGGTCCGGCGGTGAGGCCGGGTGGTCAGAGGTTGACGGACCCCCGACCACCTGCGCCACCGCCTCGTCCACGCTCAGGTCGCGTTGCCGCTTCAACAACTGCGCCGCCGCCACCGTTTGCCGCCCGCTCAACTGATGGTCAAATACGGCTTGTGCAAGCTGTATTTGCCGTTCGGGCTGATCCCGTAGCCGCGCCAGCCCGCGTGTGCGTAACTCGGTTCGCAGCGGCCCCAGCAGCGCCTTCACGTCCGCAGGCAGGTTGTTCAGTGCGATAAAGCTCCGCACCGTCCGCCCGCTGATCCCCAGCCGCTCGCCCACATGCTCGTCCATTTCGTTCGAGGTCAGGTTAGGCGCGCGTGCTCCTAAATCGCTACGGATCTCTCCCAGCGCGTCGGCGAACTCCATGTCCGACAAATCCTGACGCTGCCGGTTCTCAATCACCCGGTCGAGCCGCAACTCCGGCTCCGCCAGGTCCACCACAATCGCGGGCACCGTCTCTAGCCCCGCCGCCTGGGCCGCCCGCCAGCGCCGCTCGCCGGTGACAATAAAATACCGCCCCTGCCCGTCTGCCTGCACCGTGATCGGCTGCAAGATCCCGCGCTGCTGCACCGAGGCGATCAACTCCTGCATCGGCTCTTCGTCAAACTGCTTGCGCGGTTGCCGGGAGTCGGCATCAATCAGCCGGATCTCAATCCGCTTGGCATTCTTCAGCGGCTGCACCCCCTCTTCGGGTGCCGCCTCCATCAACCGTCCCCACGCCGTCTGCGGCACCAGTGGCTTCTTCGGACTCATCCTAGCCTCCCACCATCCGCCATCGGCTTCCCCTCATCACTCACCATCCGCCATCCATCCCATACTTGCATCACGTTTCACGTTTCACGTTTCACGCGCTGCTCGCAACTCACAACTCGCAACTCACAACTCGTCCGCCACCACTTCCAGCGCCAACTCCGCATAACACTTCGCCACCGCCGAATTGCGCGCATACAGCCGCACCGGCACCCCTTGCCCCGGCGCTTCCGCCGCCGACACCCCATAGCGGATGACCGACTTGTACACCCGCCCTGGATAAACATCCCTGATATTAGCCAGAATCTCTTTGTTGAGGTTGCTGCGTGAGTCATACATCGTCGGCAAGATGCCCGACACCTTCAGATCGGGGTTCAGCGCCTGCACCTCGCGGATGGTGGTCAGCAGCCGGCTCACCCCCCGCAACGACAGCAGGTGTGTCTGCAACGGGATCAAGACCTCGGTCGCCGCTACAAACGCATTGACCGTCAGCAGGGTCAGGCTCGGCGGGCAATCAATGAGGATATAATCGTAGCGGTCCACAATCGGGGCTAGCGCGTCGCGCAAGACCCGCTCCCGCGTATAATTGCGGAACAGGTCCAACTCTGCCGCCGCCAGGTCGAGGTTCGACGGCACCAGGTCCAGCCGCTCCACCCCCGTCCCCTGGATGATCTGTTCCAGCGGCAGCTCTTGCTTGACCATCACATTATAGAGCGTGGCCTCCAGGCTCTCCGGATCGATTCCCAGCGAGTACGTGGCCGCCGCTTGCGGGTCCAGGTCAAGCAGCAACACCCGCCGCCCCATCGCCGCCAGCTCTGCCCCCAGGTTTACGGTGGTCGTCGTCTTGCCGACCCCGCCCTTCTGGTTCGCAATCGCAATAATCCGCGTATGTGGGCTTCGTCCCTTCGCCACCGCTTTTGCCATAGAGCCTTCCTGTACAGTCCGCTAAAGTAACGTAACGTATGTAGAATGGTGTCGTATGCGTTAATAAATGAGGGCTGGCCTGCGCTGCCTACCCGGCGTAATCCATTTCCCTGTCCAGGGGCCGATCCCGGTAGCCGTTGGTCGGCGCGTGCTGGCCGTTGGTCGGCTCCGTCAGCGTCTCCATCTCCTCCAACAGGGCCAGCGCCTTGCGCAGGTTCTGGGCCTGGAAATGGATCATGTCGTAATCTTGCTCCAGCAAGATCGCCCGGATCTCGATTAGCCGCAACCCGGCCTTCTGCAACGTCAGCACCCGCTCCAGCAAGAGGAGGTCGGCGGCGGTGTACTCCCGCTGGCCGATATCATCGGTCGGCGGCCCGCTGCGCCCGATCTCCAGCCCAAGCTGCTTCTCCACGTTACGCAGGACTCGCGCCGTGGTATCATGCCCGCGGTCGGCCAGGGCTGACAAGGCGTCGCGGGTCGAATAGGTCTGTTGTGCAGATAAGCTGGTCATAAGTTTGTTACCGGTGCTGACACTGATGTTAGGTCATCGCCCTATCTCTTGGGCTACTGTTCAACTCTCCCCCGCCAACATGCTCACATGTGGGCACCGGAGGGTGAGTCGGAGTCTATTATACTCACTTCTAGAGCCGTGTCAAATGTCCACTACTGTGCTGCGGCAACAGCATACCAGCATATTGACATGTTAGTACCTATGACATTGTGGATAACCCTATTGACTTCCCCGATGTTTTCCTGTAGGATTGACATCAATGTCAACCCTCTGCGTCAGGAACGAAATGGCGGTTGGAGTGGCGCGGTGGGGCAGTTATGGCGAAC
>JBBSEL010000403.1:0-4791 GCA_038239755.1 Chloroflexia bacterium
GATCGGGATGATCGCCGATGCCCAGCGCCAGTTGCGCGACGTGGTCCACGATCTCGACACCGTGAACGCCGAGGCGCGCCAGGAGATCCAGCGGGTGGCCGAGTCGCAGCGCCTGGAAGAACAGCGCCTGCGCCGCCAGGGGGTGGAACTGCAAGAGATCGTCGAAGGCTTGCGGCTCCAATTCCAGGATACTGTGTCGCGCTCGCAGCGCATTGACGATGTGCGCCGCCAGGTGATCGACCGGATCGAATCGCTGGAAGATGTGGCGGGCGAGTTGCAGCACGAGGACACGCGCCAGGATGGGATCTTGCAACGGTTGGACAAGCAGATCCTCGAAAACCACATGATGCACCAGGAACGCGCCGAGAGTATGCGGGCCGCGCTGGAGGACAACCTGGCTGAGGTGCGGCAGATGGGCGACCAACGCACGGATCGCCATATCGGGCGCTTCCAGCAGATCGATGACCGGCTGCGCGATCTCGAACAGCGGCTCACCGAACTGCCACCGCTATTTGATCGGCTGGCCGCCCGCGACCTGGAGATCGAGACGGAGCGTGAGGTGCTGGAAGAACTGCACCTGCGCCGCGAAATCGAGGGCCTGGATGCCCAGCTTCAAGAGATCCGCGCCCGGCGTACCCAGAAGCAGGCCGATCTGGCGAAGCGCGAGGTGCCGGGGCTGATCCGCAGCGTGCGCGATGCCCGGCCCCCCGCCCGCACCGACGACGAATACCCCACCCCGCCTGGAGGTCCCCGCTAGCCGATGGATGGATCTGCCCCGCCCGATGCCCAGGGTTCCCCCGATGCCGCCGCGCTCCAACAGGTGGTGCGGTTGGGAGCCGCAGTGCGCGAGAATATCAGCCGGGTGATCGTCGGCAAGATCGACGTGATCGACCGGGTGCTGGTCGCCCTGCTCTGCGGGGGCCATGTGTTGCTGGAGGATGTGCCCGGCCTGGGTAAGACGTTGCTGGCCCGCAGCCTGGCAAAGAGCCTGTCGTGCAGCTTCGCCCGCATCCAGTTCACCCCCGACCTGCTGCCCAGCGATGTGACCGGCCTGTCGGTCTACAACCAGCAGGCACAGGACTTCCAGTTCCGCGCCGGGCCGATCTTCAGCCAGGTGGTGCTGGCCGACGAGATCAACCGGGCCACCCCGCGCACCCAGTCGGCCCTGCTCGAAGCGATGGAGGAGGGGACGACCACGGTGGACGGGCAAACTCGCCCGCTGCCCGCGCCGTTCCTGGTGCTGGCAACCCAGAACCCGATTGAACTGGAAGGCACCTTCCCCCTGCCCGAAGCGCAGTTAGACCGCTTCCTGGTCCGGCTGAGCATCGGCTATCCCGACGAAGCCGAAGAAGAAGCGATCCTGGTCCGGTTCCGGCGCAGCAGCCCGCTGCTCGACCTCGGCCCGGTTGCCACCCCCACCGACTTATTGACCGCTCAAGCCGCCGTGCGGACCATCGAGGTGCTGCCCGAAGTGCGGCGCTATATCGTGGCCCTGGTGCGCGGCACCCGCGCCAACCCGGCCCTGGAACTGGGCGCCAGCCCGCGTGGCTCGTTGGCCCTCTACCGCACCGCGCAGGCCTATGCCGCTCTCCAGGGGCGGCTGTCGGTGCTGCCCGACGATGTGAAAGCGTTAGCCCCGGCGGTCTTGCCCCACCGCCTCATCCTCAACCCCGAAGCGCGGCTCCGCAACCGCAACGTGGCCCAAATCGTTACTGACTTGCTGAGTACGACGCCGGTGCCCGTGGAACCGGCGAAGGCCGAGCGGTAGCATCGATCATTGTCATCTTGACCCGACCTGATTTGTCACCCAGGCTGTCATCCTGAGCGCAGCGTAGGGTCGTGTGTGGGGGCGTAATCGTGCGGGAACAGCCGGGATCTTCGTGAGCGATTATGTCGCCCGAACAAGATCCTTCGCTGCGCTCAGGATGACAGGTTTCGGTAGCCCAAATCCTCTACTACATCCGCAACACTCGTTTCCACTAGAAAGCTCTCCCATGCGTACTGCTCGCTTCTTGATCGTGGGACTGATTCTGACCCTGCTCGTTCCTAATCTACAAGCATCAGCTTGGCTGCGGCCATCTGCGACCGATCCGGGGTTTGTCGCGCCTAGCTTTGAAACCTTGTGGAGGCGCACCGACCGCCCGGTGGCGCAGGGGACCATCGCCCGGTCGTGGGTCTGGGGGCCGATCCCCGGCCCGGCCCGCACCGAGCCGTACAAAGAGGCTCCCGGCGGCCTGCGCACCGTGCAGTATTTCGATAAGGCGCGGATGGAGGTCAACCCCGCTGCCGCGCCAGGGGGGCCGTGGGCGGTGACCACCGGCCTTCTGGTGGTGGAACTGGTCAGCGGGCGAGTGGGGACGGGCGACCATGACACCGTCCAACAAGCCCCAGCAGAGATCCCGGTGGCGGGTGACCCCGACCCGACCGGCGCGGGCGACCCGCTCTCGCCGGTCTATCGCAGCTTCGCCGCCGTGGCTTCGCTGCCCGGTGGCCCCGCACGCAAGGCCGCCGACCGCACCGGCACGTCGGTAACCGACACGATCAACCGGGCGGGGGCGATCAGCGCCGGGCCGCAGGCCGATACGCGCTACGCGACCTACGTGCCCGAAACCGGCCACAACATCCCCGATGTCTTCTGGAAGTATATGAACGCGATTGGCCCGGTGCTGGATGGCGAGAAGGTGACGCAGGCTCCGCTGTTCGACTGGGTCTACGTACTGGGCTACCCGATTGCCGAGCCATACTGGGCGGTGGTCCATGTGGCGGGCAAGCCCCAGCGGGTGTTAATCCAGCTTTACCAGCGCCGGGTATTGACTTACCTGCCCGGCAGCGATCCCGCCTGGCAGGTGCAGATGGGCAACGTCGGCGCGCACTATTACCGCTGGCGCTACGGGGTCGATTTGCCGTCCACCGCGCCCGCCGCGCCCGTTACCGCGCCTACGCCCGTTCCCCCGCCGACAGGGGCGGGCTTCGTCACCGTCTCCGGCGACCAGTTCATCTATGCCGGGGCACCCGTCACCCTCAAGGGCACTAACTGGTGGAAGCGCGACTCCCCCTTTGCCGATAGCTGGGCGCTGTGGGATGGGCCGCAGGCGTTAGACGAACTGGCGAAGGCGCGAGACCTGGGGGTGAACACGATCCGGGTGGGGGTGCCCTATGATACCGGGGCGGCGAAGGTGTTGTGGGACTGCAAGTCGTTTGACGACCCCGATTGCAGCCATGATTGGGTCAACCCCTGGATGGTCAATGAGATGGAGCAGTTGCTTCAGATCGCCTCGGTGCATGGGATGAAGGTCATCTTCTCCCTGTTCGACTGGAGCGACAGCTTCCCCCAACCCGGCGACAAGGCGGCGCGCATCCAGAGCATCTATCTGCACGGTATCGTCACCCCGTTCGTGAACGACGACCGCGTGCTGGCCTGGGAACTGCACAACGAACCGGATAACTACCAGACGTGGGCCGAGGGTGGGGTGGATAAGGTGATCACCTGGGCGCAGCAGACGAGCGCGCTGATCCGGGCGCTCGACCCCACCCACCCGATCACGGTGGGCGTGGGCAATTACGCGAACCTGTGGAAGCCGGGGCCGGGCGGCCTGACCTTGCTTGACCTGAGCGACTTCGTCAGCTTCCACTGCTACGACGTTGGGGCGCTGGGCGCGCAGATCGCCGCGATCCGCGCCCGCACCGGCAAACCGATCTTCCTGGGCGAACTGGGCTGGCCGAGCGGCCCCAGCAAGTATTCGACCGCCGACGCCCATTATGACGTGGCGACGCAGAATTATCTCTATACCGAGATGCTGCGAGTGGCGAAAGAGCAGCACATCGCCGGGGTGGCCCAGTATACCCTGTTCGACTTCCCCAACGGGATCACCACCGGCTTCAAGCGCGACAGTATCGAGGAGAACTTCGGCCTGTTCCAGCTTGACGGCACGGCCAAACCCGCTGCTGCCATCTTCCGCGACCAGTACAGCGGGCGCATCCTGCCCAGCGTGTTCCAGACCCGCTACCCCTTGACCCGCGACAAGCAACGCCCGACCGGGCAGCAATTGCCTTAGTATCATAGTAGCGAGGTGAGTTGTGCGAATCTCGATCCGTCGTAAAGGGCTGATACTCGGTCTGGTGTGTTTGCTTTGTGCGTGCGGCGTGGGGTCCTGGTAAGCTCCTTCAGCCCGTCTGTCGCAAGCCCTGTCACTGTCATTCAGACAGTCCCCCTGTATCCCGGCGCGCTCAACGTGACCCGCACAAACACGCTCCCTGGATTCCTGGGAATGTATGATGCAGCCGCCCGTGTTTCCTTCGATACCAACGATACCCCCAAACAGGTGCAGCGTTTCTATGACGCGTGGGCCGCAAGCAATGCCTGGAGCTTCAGGGGTACGGCACCCACGGACTTCCTCAATGAGTATGAGAAAGGTCAACGCGCAACAAATTTCCGCCTGACCTTAGACGGTGGACCGTTGTTCAACACGCCCTGGGTTGATACTCAGACAAGCCTGTCTGCGGACTATCGGTTGGAAATTCAGGCTGCTCCCGGCAGCAATGGGACGACCAGCGGCTCGTTCACGCTGGGTCGGCTACGGAAGAAATAAGGACACGGTTATGCACCGTGCCCTTGTCTTTTCAACGCTTCGTTCTGCCCTGTAATTATCTGCTCCCGATCCCTGCCTCGTGTGCCTGCTGGAACTCGATCAGGTGGCGCTGTGCCCCGCCGAGGATCTGGCCCTTGCTGTAGCCGGGGGTGTCGCTGGTGGCGCGCTGCCACTGGATTTCCAGGGCGCGGTTGCTGACCCC
>JBBSEL010000404.1:0-4789 GCA_038239755.1 Chloroflexia bacterium
CACCTGGGCCGGGTATCGCCCGCTGGTCAGTTCCACCCGCTCCGATGCGGCCTCCTCCAAGCTGTCGCGCACCCATGCCGTGGTCGAAAGTCCCGGTGGTATGGTCACCATCGTCGGCGGCAAGCTGACCACCTACCGGCGCATGGCCCAGGACACCATCGACCATATCAGCAAGGCGCTGGGTGACCCGGTGGTCCATGTGACCGAACACCTGCCGCTGGCCGGGACGATGGGCTGGCAGGGTGGGGTGACCGACGTGGAAGAGGCCGCCGGGCGTTATGGCCTGCGCCCCGACACCGTGCGGCGGCTCAGCCTCTACGGGGCCGAGGCGACGACGATCCTGGGCTTGCTGGCCGAGGATCACTCGCTGGCGATGCGCATCGTGCCCGACCTGCCCTATATCATGGCCGAAGTGGTCTACGCCTGCCGCTACGAAATGGCGCTGGCCCTCGGTGATGTGCTGGAGCGGCGACTCCATATCAACTTTGAAGACTGGGCGCGTGGGGTCACAGTGGCCCCCGCCGTAGCCGCCCGCATGGCGCGCGAACTGGGCTGGGATGCCGCCGAGACCGCGCATCAGGTGGAGGGCTACCGGCAGCAAGTCGGCACCCTGGCCCACGCGGTGGGTTAGCGCAGGCCGTGGTGTAGCACCGCCATCATCTTATAGAGCCGGGAGTGGATCTCGCTCGGTCAATCAGGAGGAGGTGATCGACGCTATAAACCGTTAGCGTTACCCTGGAGTCGTCCGGCAGCCTGGGCTGCGCAGCGATTCCCCGGCGGCGGCGCATGACAAGGGCGAGACCGCCCCGGAGCGGTCAGCGAACAATCGGACCCCTACGCACACGGTCCACCGATGGGCCGCGCGGAGCAAAAGGAGAAAGCGATGAGAGACAAGGGATTAATGGGCGAGCTGATGGCGGAGTTCCTCGGCACCATGGTCCTCATCCTCTTCGGGGATGGCGTGGTTGCCATGGTTGTAGCCCTCGGCAAGGGAGACTATCAGATGATCACCTGGGCCTGGGGCCTGGCGGTGGTTATGGGCGTGTATGTCGCCGGTGGGCTGAGCGGGGCACACTTGAACCCCGCCGTTACCCTGGCGCTGGCCGTCCGCAAAGGGTTTGCCTGGGCCAAGGTCGGCCCCTACATGCTGGCCCAACTGATCGGCGCGTTCTGCGGCGCGGGCCTGCTGCTGCTGAACTACAACCCCGGCATCGAAGCGTTTGAGAAGAGCAAGAACATCGTCCGCAGCCTGGCTGACGGCAGCGCCGCCGCCGGGACCCCCGCAACGGCAGGCATCTGGTCCACCTTCCCCAACGTGGGCGCAGGGATCGGCTGGGGCAACGCCATGCTCGACCAGATCATCGGCACCGCCCTGCTAGTCGGCGTCATCCTAGCAATCACCGACACGCGCAACCAGGCCGTCCAATCGAACCTCGCCCCCTTGATCGTCGGCCTGCTGGTCGTGGTCATCGGTATGGCGATGGGCGGCAACGCGGGCTACGCCATCAACCCGGCCCGCGACCTCGGCCCCCGCCTGCTCAGCGCCATCGGCGGCTGGGGAGCTGGCCCGTTCACCTACAGCGTTGATGGTATCCCGTATTTCATCGTCCCTATTGTCGGACCCTTGCTGGGCGGGGTACTCGGCGCGTTTGTCTATGACTTTGGCATCCACCAATTCCTGGTGGCGCGCGGCGAGACGGCGACGGCGAATGTAGAAGTCCGGGGCGAAACCGTAATTGACAAGAACGCCTAAGCGATCCTGACGTGACCCCCGCCGCCCCACATTCAGACCTGGGGCGGGTGCCCAGAGCGGCGGCCTGGCTTAACCACCATATGCCCGCCGCGCACTGCCAAATATGCAAAGGAGCGACTATCATGGCAGATGACAAATATATTTTGGCCCTGGACCAGGGCACGACCAGCTCGCGGGCGATCATCTTTGATCACGCCGGGCAGATCCTCTCCCAGTTCAACCAGGAGTTCGAGCAGATCTACCCCCGGCCCGGCTGGGTGGAGCACAACCCCGAAGACATCTGGAGCAGCCAGATGAACGTCGCCAAGAAGGTGATGCAGGCCAAGAACCTCCAGGCCAGCAACTTTGCCGCCATCGGCATCACCAACCAGCGCGAGACAACTGTGGTCTGGGAGCGCAGCACCGGTCGCCCGGTCTACAACGCCATCGTCTGGCAGGACCGCCGCACGGCAGGCTTCTGCGACGACCTCAAGCGCCGGGGCTGGGCCGACAAGATCCGCGAAAAGACGGGCCTGGTCATTGACGCCTATTTCAGCGGTACCAAGGTCAAGTGGATCCTCGACAACGTGGACGGCGCGCGCGAGCGGGCCGAACGCGGCGAATTGGTCTTCGGCAACATCGACACCTTCCTGATGTGGCGGCTGACCAACGGCAAGATCCATGTGACCGACTATTCCAACGCCAGCCGCACCCTGCTCTTCAACATCCACACGCTGAAATGGGATGAGGAGATCCTTAAGGAGTTCAACATCCCCGCGTCGATGCTGCCCGAAGCGCACCCCAGCAGCGAGGTCTACGGCCAGGCGGCTGCCGAGCATCTGGGCGGCGAGATCCCGATTGCGGGCGACGCGGGCGACCAGCAGGCGGCCACCTTCGGCCAGGCGTGCTACTCGCCCGGCATGGCGAAGAACACCTACGGCACCGGCTGCTTCATGCTGATGAACACCGGCGAGACCGCGGTGCCCAGCAAGAACAACCTGCTGACCACCATCGGCTGGGGCCTGGGCGGCAAGGTCATCTACTGCCTGGAAGGCTCAGTCTTCATCACCGGCGCGGCGGTGCAGTACCTCCGCGATAGCCTCAAGATCATCGACAACGCCGCCGAGAGCGAAGCCCTGGCGATGTCGGTCGAAAGCAGCGGCGGCGTCTATGTCGTCCCCGCCTTCGCCGGACTGGGCGCGCCCTACTGGGACCAGTACGCCCGAGGCGCGATCCTGGGCCTGACCCGGGGCAGTGGCCGCGCCGAGATCACCCGCGCCACGCTCGAAGCCGTCGCCTACCAGAGCCGCGAGCTGCTGGAAGCGATGGTCGCCGATAGCGGCGTGGACCTGACCGAACTGCGCGTCGACGGCGGTATGGTCGCCAACAACTTCCTGATGCAATTCCAGGCCGACATCCTCGACGTGCCGGTCGAGCGCCCGAAGGTGGCCGAAACGACTGCCCTGGGCGCGGCCTACCTGGCCGGGCTGGCCGTGGGCTACTGGAAAGATCAGGACGAGATCAGCAAGAACTGGGCGCTGGATCGCAAGTTCACGCCCAACATGGATGAGGCCCAGCGCAGCAAGCTCTATACCGGCTGGAAGAAAGCCGTGCAGCGCGCCCTGCAATGGGAGGAGGCGGAAGCGTAAGCGACCTCAGCAATCCGTAGGTTTCCAGCCCGGCATAGAGGCGCACAGCCGTGCGCCTCTATGCCGGAAACACCGACTTTCCACAACTTCTGACTGTGGCCCATCAATCCTTTGATGTATCTGAGGTGTCCGATCTTCCACTTCTGCCTACCGAGATCGGCAACGTGACTGTTCGCTGTTTCAGAAAAGGAGGGGAACCATGAAGCTTGCCATAGGAGCCGCAACATTCGCCCTGTTACTGGTCTTGCTGGGAGGGATCGGGGGTGCGCCGGGGCCGGTCGCGGCCCAGGGTATTACCAGCGATTGCTCCGTCAGCTTTACCGACTTGTCTTCCGATAGCCCGGTGGCGGCGTATGTGCAGTGCCTCGTCTGCCGGAACATCATCAGTGGCTTTGCCGATGGCACCTTCCAGCCGAACGCCAAAGTGACCCGAGGCGACCTGGTCCGCGTGGTCGTGCAGGCGGTGGGCTATGACGATGCGATCCCGGACACCCAACAAACGTTCGTGGATGTGCCGCCCAGCAATCCCAACTGGCTGTACATCGAGCGGGGCGCGGCCCACGGCCTGATCCAGGGCTATCAGTGCGGGACGGATGTCGCCGACTACGGGGCGTGTCCCGGACGCTACTTCAAACCGGACCGTTACGCCATTCGCGCCCAGACGGCCAAGCTGGTCACGCTCGCGGCGGGTTACACCGACGCCATCCCCGACTCGCAGCAGACGTTCAATGAAGTCCCGCGCACCCATCCCTACTGGCTCTACGTCGAGCGCGCGGTGAACCACGGCCTGGTCAGCGGCTATCCCTGCGACAACACGACCTATAATGTCTGCGGGAAGACCATCGAGAACTGCCCCGGCGTTTACTATCGCTGCTGCTTTGACGTGACCCGTGGGCAGCTTGCCAAGTTCGTCGCTGCGGCCTTCTTCCCCGCCTGCGCCGCCGGGCAGCAGTAGATCCAGGCGGCCCCGCCGGCCCCGACGACATCCACCCGAAACGACGAGGGTCGGACCAGCATTGGTCCGACCCTTCCTTATTATTGCGCGTTTCACCAGCGGCTACTTGATCGAGCCGAGGCTGATCCCGGCGATGCGGGTCGGCTGGCCCAGCAATTCGTTCCGCACCCAGATCGCTGATACAATCGGCACGATGAGATTCAGCGGTAGGAGCAAACAGCCGATCAAGACGGTGAACAGCGCGAACTCGATGCCCAGGAAGACCCACCAGCCGATCAGCAGGACCAGGCCGGTATTGGTCCGCCCGGCGTAGAGATGGCCGATGCCGAGGAAGCCGAAGATCCCGGCGATGGCTTCAATGAGCATCGCCGTCTGCGGGTCGCGCTGCTGCGCGGTGACGGTGCCGGGTCCGCCCGGCGGGGGGGCGGGGCCATAGCTGGGCGGCGGCACGTA
>JBBSEL010000405.1:0-4789 GCA_038239755.1 Chloroflexia bacterium
AGGGGGAAGCGATATTCAATCACCTGGAACTTTCCCGGCTACCACATGCCAATGAAGATGCTTGGAGTCTTGATAAGCTCCTATATTCGTGATAACGCGGCACGCGCCTTTAGCTGCAACCACCTCAGCAGCTACTTCCTTTACTACCTCCATTAATTCCAAGAGCAGGTCCGCGTCTTTTGCACCGATTGTTAGCAACGATGCAATATGGCGTTTGGGGATTACGACAATATGAATCGGCCAGGATGGTCGGGTGTGGCTAAAGGCCAGCACATTAGTCGTTTCGCGGACTATGTGGACCGAGGTACGTCCGCTGAGTACTTCAGCACAATAGAAGTCATCCTGCGTAGCCAAGAATGCACCTCCAAGCTGGATAGCAAGATCTGCTAACTCTATTTATCGGACGGTTTAGGTCGCGGATACGCCGGATAACGCGCCAACCGCCGGGGTAGCGAGGGACACAACGGGATCGGATAACACGCGGGGCCGGAGAGTAGCCCCATTTTCATTGGCGTTGGTGTCGCCACGCGACAGCGAATTTTTGGTCTGGATGAGGTCGGATCCCCTCCGGGGCTTGCGCTCACGCTTATGGGGGCGCGTGCCGTCCCGGTGCACCAATGCGCGGCCCCCCTACGGCGGGTCGGCCTGGCGGTAGCGCCCGAAGCGCATCCCCCGATGGAACCGCAGCCGTGCGCCCGGTCCCGCCGCGGCCAACAGGCGCAGCACTGCGCGGCGGGTGTCCGGCGGAAGCCGCATGACCGTGCTCCAGCGGTCCCCGATATACGCCTCTAATTCGGCCAATGTGTCCCAATACCAGGCGAATCGGAACGTTGTCGTGTGCTCCGGCACGAACCATCCGGCGTGTACCGCTGCCGCGATAGCCGTATCGGCGGCGTGATCATCGGGCCGCTCCTGCGAATCATCGAGCGTCCCCGCCGCCCACTGCTGCGTGGGAGTCACCACGTCGAGCGGCCAGTTCCCCGCGAAGGGGCGCAGATCGATCAGCAAGCCCCCCGGCATGAGGACCCGCCGACACTCAGCGAGGGCATGGACCATGCCCGTATGCGCCATTCATCAGAGCGACCAGCCCAGCAGAACCCGGTCGAAGCGGGCGGCGGCGAAGGGCAGCGTTTCCGCCCGCCCGCGCACCAGCCGCACCCGCTCCCGCAGGGCGGCGGGACAATCGCGCCGCGCTCCATCCAGCCGCAGAGGATCGAAGTCGAGACCCACCACGGCCTCTGCCAGCGCCGCATAGCGCCAGATCAGCCTCCCCTCGCCACAGCCGATTTCCAGCACCCGCGCCCCGGCCAGGGCAGCCTCAGTGTGCACGAGGCGGGACTCCACTTCCTCGGGATCACGTTCCACAGGCATTAACAAGCCTCCTGGCTAATGAGCGATTACGCCGACAGGGGCACCATGTCATCCGGCACCCGTCGGCCTCAGTTTCGTACCAGGCGCGGGTTCTCTTGTAGAGACCGGTTATGTGTCCCCCAGCAGCATCTGTGCCAGGGAACTGTCCGGCGTCTAATAGACGGTCACCGGGCGCTTGCGTAGGCTGTGGCAGACCAGCCGGAGAAGAACGCGCCCACCCCAGTATAGAACAAGGAAAGGCTGGCAGGGAGGGGATACCTAACGCTTCTGCCCAAGGATCACATAATAGGTCTTATGTGATCCTTGGGCATCACGCCCCCTCGGCCCTTCCCGATTGCAGCACGATGGGATGGTGCGGTGGCAGAGTCGGCTGGGGATAGTTATGAAGGACGATACGCTAGAGTCGATCCCACTTGCAGAGTTACCCCAGCAAGAGTATAGTTAGGGCGAGTTACCCCGGTCTGGTTTGACCCTTTGCCCAAGGAGGGTTGCGTGGCTCGCTCTTCGCCGCTGGTGCTGGATACGACCCTGGTCACCCCAACGGGCACGGAAATCGCTGTGGGGTCGCCCGCCTGGTACGCCTGGCTGGCCGAGGCGCAGAGTTTTGCCTATCGCGGGGCCACGGGCCGGTTCACGGCGCGCAAGGAGCGCCACGGGGCGCACGGTTGGCGCTGGAAAGCGTATCAGCGCCGCGACGGCACGCTGCATAGCGCCTACCTGGGCCATACCCCCGACCTCAACGCCGACCGGCTTCGGGCTACGGCGGCCACGCTCGCTCAACGGGGTACGGTCTCCCCTTCAGCGCCGGTGGACACCACAGGCAACGCGGCGACCCCACCCCCCGTGCAAGAGGCTGCCGCCGCTGGCGCACCCCTCCTGGCGACCAAGCTCTATCTGCCGAAAGGGCGGCCTGGTCGAACGACCCCGCTTAACCACGCGCCTCAACGACGGGCTGACCGGCGCGATCACGCTGATCTCGGCTCCCACGGGGTTCGGGAAGACGACGCTGCTGACCGAATGGCTGGCCCAGGTGCCCGACGCGGCGCAGCGGGTGGCCTGGCTATCACTCGATGCGGCAGACAGCGACCCACTCCAATTGCTACGCTATCTGGTGGCCGCCGGGCGCACCCTCGCGCCACGCTTCGGTGAAGGGGTGCTGGCCTTGATGCAGAATCCGGCCCCGCAGGGACCGCAGGCGGCGGCGCTCATCACCCTCATGACGTTGCTGGTCAACGACCTGACCGCCTTACCGGAAGGCCGCATTCTGATCCTGGATGACTATCACCTGCTCCAGGGGCAGGCGGGCCATGAGGCGATGGGCTTCCTGTTTGACCATCTCCCCCCGCAGGTGCATGTGGTCATCGCCACGCGGGAAGATCCGCCGTTACCGCTGGCGCGGATGCGGGCCAGGCGGCAGATCACCGAGCTGCGGGCGGCAGACCTGCGCTTCACGCCGGAGGAGGCGGCCACGTTCCTTAACGCGATGATGGGCCTGGACCTCTCGGCGGCCAATGTGCAGGCGCTAGAGGCGCGCACCGAAGGCTGGATCGCGGGCTTGCAACTGGCCGCGCTCTCGATTCGCGGGCGCAGCGATGTGGGCGGGTTTATCGCCGCCTTCACCGGCAGCCATCACTTCGTGCTCGACTACCTGGCTGAGGAAGTGTTCAACCGCCAATCCCCCGCCGTGCAGCGCTTCCTGCTGCGGACCTGTCTCCTCCCCCGGTTGTGCGGGCCGCTGTGTGATGCCGTGACCGGGGACACCGAGTCGCAGGCCATGCTCCAGCAGGTGGAACGGGCCAACCTCTTCCTCGTGCCGCTGGATGCTGAGCGGCGCTGGTACCGCTACCATCACCTGTTTGCCGAACTGCTCCAGGTGCGCTTGCGCGAGACCCAGCCCGATCTGGGGTGCGAGTTGTATCGCCGGGCGAGCCGCTGGTTCGCGCAAGAAGGGCTGATCGGGGAGGCGGTCGAGCAGGCGCTGGCCGGCAAGGACTTCGATCAGGTGCTGCACCTGATCGAGCAGCACGCCGAGCCGCTGTGGACACAGGGCCAGTTGGCGAATCTGCGGCATTGGTTAGACGCGCTGCCCCCGGTGGTGCTCCACGCCAGCCCCTGGCTGCTGGCCGTGCAGGCGTGGACGTGGTTCCTGCTGAGCGGGGCAGAGCTGGCCGAAATCGACGGGCTGCTGGACGAGATCGCCGGGCTGGCGCATACCGACGCATCGGGAGAGCCGCCGGGGAACGCCGGGGCCGCCCCCGCCGCCGGGACGGCCCCGCTGCGCGGCATGATCGCCGTCATTCGCGCCGCTATCGCCAGTATACGTGGCGACATCGCCCAGACGGTAGCCTTGTGCGATGAAGCGTTCGCCGCGCTACCCGCCACCAATACCTACTGGCGCAGCATCGCCGCCCTCAACCTGGGGTTTGCCCATGCCATCGGGGGCGATCTGCGCGGCGGCGCGCAGAGGCTCGAACAGGCCGTCCAGTTGTGCCAGATGGTGGGCAGCACCTATGCCGTGCTGGTCGGCATGACCAACCTGGCGAAAGTCTACTGGAGCCAGGGACAACTGCACCGCGCCGCCGACCAGTTCACGGCGGCCTTAGCCCTGCTGGCGCAACAGGGGGCCTGGCTCCGGCCCTATAGCGTGACCATCCGCGTGGGGTGGGCCCTGGTGCTCTACGAATGGAACGACCTGGAAGAGGCCGCCGCGCAGGTGCAGTTGGGCCTGGAACACGCCGAACTCCCCCAACAAGCGCCAGGGATTCTGGAAGGCTATATCACCCTGGCCCGCATCCGTCAGGCGCAGGGCGATGCGCCAGGCGCATGGGCGGCGATGGTCCCCAGCCCGGCGGCGATCCAGGCGAGCGGGATGCCCTGGGCCGGGCGGTTAGTGGCGGCATACAACGCTCAATTGGCGCTGCGGCAAGGCGACCTCGCCAGGGCGAGCCGCTGGGTAGCCGACACGCCCTTCGCCGCCGACAACCCTGAGGCCCGCAATGCGCAATTAGCCGAGCGGGAGCAATTAACCTGGTCGCGGGTGCTGCTGGCCCAGGGTCGCCCCGCCGAGGCGCTCGCGCTGCTGGAGCCGGTACGCCAGAGCGCCGCGCAGTCCCACAGTACGCGGCTCGTGTTGGAAACGATCGTGCTCCAGGCGCTGGCCTGGCAGGCGTTGGGCGATCTGGCGCAGGCGCTGGCAAGCCGCGACCAAATGCTGGCGCTGGCCGCGCCGGAGGGGTATATCCGGCGGTTCCTGGATGAAGGCCCACCGATGGCCGCGCTGTTGCGCCGGATGCCGCGCCCTGAAGGGACCGCCGCGTATGTCGATCACCTGCTGGCCGCCTTCGCCGCCGACCCCGCCAGCGGCCCACCCCCCGCTCCTGCGCCCACCCCCCCGGCGGTGCCCACCGGAGCCGCCCCC
>JBBSEL010000406.1:0-4783 GCA_038239755.1 Chloroflexia bacterium
CCCCGCCGCGCTCCCTATCCCCAACCCCAGCAGCACCGCGCCTGCGAGGACTGAGGACTGAGGACTGAGGACTGAGGACTGATTGGAGAGAAGATAGGGATACGCAATACGCAATACGCAATACGCCACGGTCCCACCGAGCACGATCAGCCCGACCGCGACGACGGCGAAGCGACCCCAGGCATCCCACGGCCCGGCGGCGAGGCTGCGGACCAGGGGGTAGCAGGCGAGGGCGGCGTAGAGTGTGAGGGGTTGGGGGTTGGGGGCTGGGGGTTGGTGATGACGGGTGAAAAGCGGGAGTGTGCTGGCGGCGCGGATCAGGGCGGAGAGGAGCAAGGCGCCGACGATCCAGGCGGGGATGGCGGGGATCACCTGGCCGGGGGCGCGGGTCACGTCCAGCCCGCCGAGGAGGGCGACGGCCAGCAGGGGATAGCCTGCCAGGTGGCGGAGGAGGACGATAGCGCGGGGCGTGCCGGGGGCGAGGAGCCACAGCGCCAACCCGATCATCTCCAGGCCCAGCCAGCGGCCCCCCATGCTGGCCGCGAAAACCGTCTGCCCCAGCCCCAGGAGCAAGAACGCCCACCCCCAACCCGCCGCGCCCCCTCCAAAATCCGCAAGCCGCAATCCAAAATCCGCCCCTCCCCCCCCCGCCAGGATGGTGCCTAGCAGCAGGAGCAAGAGCGCCGCCAGGCCCACGCTCAACCCGTCGGCCACATAAGCCCAGCCGGGAAAGAGGGTCCACAGGCGGGGCGGGAGTGCGGGCGGTAGGACGGCCAGCAGCAGCGCGGG
The DNA here is from genome assembly GCA_038239755.1 of Chloroflexia bacterium. GTDB lineage: Bacteria > Chloroflexota > Chloroflexia > QHBQ01 > JAICKM01 > JBBSAN01. Next base: position 790 of record JBBSEL010000406.1, read on the forward strand.
GGCCACCACGGCTCCCACCGCAGCGGCTCCCGCTCCCCATCCGCGCCGGGGGGGGGCGGTCACGGGGTCAGCAACTCGCTCAGGGTCACTACTTTCCAGCCGCGCTCCTGGAGCGTGTCGAGGATGCGCGGCAGGGCTTCGACCGACATGGGGGCGGCGATGTGTTGCAGGAAGATCGCCCCGTCCATATCGAGCCAGCTTGTGTTGCAGATGCGGTTATAGATGAAATCCGGCGTTTTGGGCTGGCCGACCGAGTCGAGGCTGTCCAGCGTCCAGAGGAAATCGCGGTAGCCATGGGCGCGGATCGACGCATCCACCTTGTCGTCGGTGTCGCCGTAGGGAGCGCGGAAATAGGGCTGGGCGATCTCCCCGGTCGTGTCCTTGATGATCGTTTCGGCCTTGTCGATCTCGGCCCAGCGCTCGACGTCGGTCAGCTTGAAGAAACTGGGGTGGCTGTAGCTGTGGTTGGCGATCTCGTGCCCGTCGGCGGCGATGGCTTTGGCCGCATCGGGGTTCTCCTCCACCCATTTCCCGGTGAGGAAGAAGGTGATATGGACGTTGTGCGCCTTCAGCACGCGCAGGATCTCTTCCGGCTGGCCGCGCCCGGCCCCGGCGTCAAACGTCAGCGCCACCTGATGCTTGCCACGCACCCCCCGGCTCACCTCGCTCAAATCCCCGGCCACGCGATTCGGGTCCGCGCCTGCGGGGGGCGGCACGGTGGCCGCAGCGGTAGGCAAAGGGGGACGCGGCGTGGCGGCGACGGGAGCCTCGGTCGGCGGAAGCGCCGTGGCGGGCGGTGCCGTCGGGGCGGCAGTCGGCGGTTCGGTCGGGGCGACCGTCGGCGGCGCGGTGGGAGCCACGGTCGGCGGCTCCGTCGGGGCCACGGTTGGCGGTTCAGTGGGCAGCATCGTGGGGGGTTCGATCGGGGCGACGGTCGGCGGCTCCGTTGTCGCGGTCGGGGCTGCCGTGGCGGCGGGGGCGTTGGTCGACGGCAGGGCGGCGACAGTCGCAGGCGGGGCCACGGCGGTAGCCGTCGGCGCGGCGGGATTGCTGTCGCACGCGGTCAGGGCCAGCAGCAGCACGATCCCGGCGATCAGGCGGCGGGACCACAAAGGGCGAATAGGCACGGTGGGAAAAGTCTCCTTGCTGAAACGAGTAGGCAGCGGGCAGTAGGCAGTAGGCAGTGGGCAGTGGGCAGTATCCTAAGCTGACCCCCGCCCCCCGCCCCCTGATCCCCGGCCCCGCATCCTGGCCGCGCATAAAAAAGCCCTGGTCGTCGGGGGACAAACCAGGGTGCAGGGTGGGCATAACAGGGCTCGAACCTGTGACCTCACGGATGTGAACCGTGCGCTCTAACCAACTGAGCTATACGCCCGCGTGCCCCTATTATAGCGCAGGGGGGCCAAAAATGCAAGTTTGCAAACCGGATTTAACGCCGGGGCGCGAGGGGATAGCTCCGACCCAGCAACCAGATCAGGACCAGAGACGTGACGAAGGCGATGCCGCCTTCGACCACAGCGGCGGCGGCAAAATCCAGCACCAACATGCCCGGCCCGCCGCTCGCCACATCGGGGCGGCCCACCGCCGCCAGCGCGATCCAGCCGAAGACCAGCACCAACCCCCCGCCCATCCCGCCCACGCCCAGCCCCAGCGGCAGACCCAGCACCATATTGGGCACCCACCAGAACGCGCCGCGCACATACTGCCGCAAGACAATCCACTGGGTCACCCCCAGCAGCGCCCCGGTGATCAGGATCCCTGCCAGCGCCCGGCGCAGCAACTCCTGGTCTATCGCGAGCAATTCGGGACTCACGTCGGGCGAGGTGAACGAAGGGGTATTGGGCACGATCGCCGTCAGCGCCGAGAGGTCGAGGCCCGCCAAGAGGGTCGGGGCGAAGAACCCGACGATGCCCAGGCTCAACGCGGTGTATACCGCCCATTCCCACCAGCCCAGCGTCACCAAATAGTCGCGCAGGACCATCCACTGCACGGTGCCCAGCGCCAGGCCCCCGACGAAGGCGAGGACGAATTGTTGCACCGGTGGCAGCAGTGGGGTCGCCGCCAGCACCACCGTCACCCCCACATTCAGCCCTAGCCCGACCAGGGCACCCAGGGCCGAGGCCAGCGCCCACCAGAAGGCAAACCCGCACCCCGGCCCCTGGACTTGGGGACTCGCCCTATCCGCTGCGCTGTACATAAAACGCTCCTGACCGCCGCTGAATTACTAATGGTATGTAATGAACACAAACCCTATTCTATCACAGTGTCCCCCTATCATTCAGACATTGACCCCGTGGCCGAAAATGTGCTAAGATACGGGACATGAAACCATTGCTCTTGTCTGGACGGCGTGGCGGTCGCCTCCTGCTCGTTCTGGTCTTGCTGGGCGGGACGCTGGGTGGATTGGCCGCCCGAGCGGTGCCGGTCCCGGCAGCCCGGCTGGCCGTTGACCAGTTTGCCGACCCGGCCTTTTTCGCCGTCTGGGAGCGGACCGACGCGCTGGTCGCCCAGGGGACGGTCAGCCGCACCTGGCTGTGGGGGCCAACCGCCGGACCCGCCCAGCGCGAACCCTGGACCGACAGCCCCGGCGGCACCCGCCAGGTGCAGTATTTTGACAAAGGGCGGATGGAGATCACCAATCCGACCACCCCCACGACCGATCCCTTCTATGTCACCAATGGACTGCTCGCCGTCGAGTTGATCCGCGGCCAGGTGCAAACCGGGCCGAACAGCTTTGTCGCGCGGGCCGCCGCCAATATCCCCATCGCCGGGGACCGCAGCGACACCAACGCCCCGACCTATGCCAGCTTCGCCCCGGTCACCAACCTCCCCGGCAACGATCACCGTGCCCCCGACGCGACCGGGCAGGCGGTCAACCAGACGATCACCCGCGCCGGGACGGTCGGCCCGTTGCAGGCTCCTCGCCAGGATTACGGCGTGCGCGGGGCCTACTATGAGCAGACGACCGGCCACAACGTGCCCGATGTGTTCTGGACGTTCCTGAACAGCCCCGGCACCGTGCTGGAGAGTGGGCAAGTCGTCCCGCGCCGCCTGTTCGACCTCTGGTACAGCCTGACCGGCCTGCCGATCAGCGAAGCCTACTGGAGCTATGTCAAGGTCGCCGGGGTCAATACCGAGGTGCTGATCCAGCCGTTCGAGCGCCGGGTGCTAACCTATGCCCCCAACAACCCCGAAGGCTTCAAAGTGGAGATGGGCAACATTGGCCTCCACTACCTGGAATGGCGCTATGCCGTCGGCACCCCCGGCACCCCCGCACCGCCTCCGCCGCCGACCCTGCCGCCCTCGCCGCCCGATGTGCGGATCCAGGCCATCGCCAACGGACGACCGGGACTGGACCTGAACTACCAGAACGTGGTGCTGGTCAACGCCAGCAGCGGGCCGGTGGACCTGACCAACTGGCGGGTGGTGGCCCCCAAGAACGACCATGACGATGTGTTCTTCTTCCCGCGTTTTGTCCTCGGCGCGGGTGCGACGGTCACGGCCTACGCCGGGTGGGGCACCGACACGGCGACCCAGATCTATATGCGGCGGCTGACCTGGTTCTTCGATGCCACCCCCTATGAAGGGGTGATCCTCTACGACAGCGCCAGCCGCGAGGTGACCCACTTCTTCCTGACCGGTGGCGTGCCGCCGACTGCCGCGCCGGTCAACACCCCGCCGCCCGGTGCGCCTCCGGCCCCGACCGATACCCCCGCCTCGTCGCCGACACCGGGGAGCGCCGATCTCACCGCTACGCCGACGGTCACCGCCTCGCCCACCCTGCCTGGCCCGGTCGGCACCGCCCTGCCCACGCTCACCCCCGGCGGCACGCCCAGCGCCACGCCGACTGCCCAAACCCCTAGCGCCACCCCGTCGCCCACCGCGACCCCGATCCCGACGCGGGGGGCCGCCCCGTAGGGGAGATCGCCCAAGCAGGGCAACACGCCAATATAAAAAGTCGGGCCGGGGCGCGCATTCAGACGTGCCCCGGCCC
>JBBSEL010000407.1:0-4772 GCA_038239755.1 Chloroflexia bacterium
AGCACGCCCACCGGCACGGTCGTAGTGCCGACGGTGACGCTGACGGGTACGGCCAGCCCCACCCCGACGCATACGCCGACAGGCACGGCTAGTCCTACCCTGACCCACACGCCGACGGATACGGCCAGCCCCACCCTGACCCACACGCCGACGGATACGGCCAGCCCCACCCCGACGAATACACCGACGGGCACGGCCAGTCCCACCCTGACCAATACGCCCAGCAACACGCCGACGAACACGCCGAGTATTACGCCGACGAACACGCCCAGCAACACGCCAACGAATACCCCGACCATTACGCCGACGAGCACGCCCAGCAATACCCCGACCAACACCCCAACGAATACGCCGACGACCACGGCCAGCAACACCCCGACCAACACCCCGACGAATACGCCGACGGGGACTCCGACCAATACGCGGACGCCGTTCCCCACCCCCTGCTCACCCCCGCTGACCGAGCAAGGCTCGATCACCAGCACCGATCCCACGCATATCGGCACGCTCAATATCCGTGGCACCGCCAGCACCTGCGCGCTCCCCACAAGCTGTCCGGGGGTGTTCGACACCCAACTGTACCATTATGACGCCTATTATTACATCAACGGCAGTGCAACGGCGTCGTGCGTCACGGTGTCGCTTAACGCCACCGGTTGTGGCGGCGGCAAGACCATCTTCAGCGAGACGTACCTGAACACGTTCAACCCGGCGGCGCTGTGCGCGAGCTACCTGGCCGACGAGGGCCAGGGCACCAACAGTACCGGGAGCTACTCGTTCAACGTCCCCGCCGGGGCCACCTTCATCGTCGTCGTGGAGGAGTACAACGTCAACGCCGGGTGCGCGAGCTACACCCTGAATATCAGCGGGTGCAACAGCTCGCTCCACCCAGTGATCCAACCGGTCCTGGGGACTGATCTGCCCACCCAGTAGCACTGCGGCGCGTTTAACACGAGCGGAGGGCTGAGGTATCCATTACCTCAGCCCTCCGCTTTGTTGTATCTTCCGGCAGGTAGTCGCAAAGCCCGGAAAACCATATGGCGCGGCCCCGATCGGTGCGCCACTACACCCCGATTGGGGGCCGCTGTGAGCATCACCGAACTTAGCATCGGCCCTGATCAGGCGGTCCCCGCGCTTGACAGGCGCGGCGGGGGCAGGCTATAATCGCGGGGTTATGACAACCCCTCGTGCCTCTTTCACAGGCTGAATGATGGTCTTTGTAATCGTATGACGCCGGGTGCAACCAACCTCCCACTTGTCCGTTAGACAAGATGGGAGGACCGTCTGCGGTGGAAGGATTCGCGCTAGCCGTGGCCCTGGATGAAACCGAATGGTTGACCCGTGCGCGCACGGGCGATGCTGCTGCGTTCGAAGCGATCTATCAACGCTACGAACGGCGGATCTATAGCTATGTCTACCGGCTGATGGGTAACGCGGAGGATGCCAGCGATCTCACGCAGGACACCTTCGTCAAAGCCTATCAGGCGCTCCCCCGCGCGCAAGGTGAAATGAACCTGTCGGCCTGGCTTCACCGCATTGCGTCTAATACCTGCCTCGATGTGTTGCGCCGTCGGCGGCTGGTCCAGTGGCTGCCTTGGGATGTGTTTGACACCAACCCGGCGATCGAGCCGGCGGCCCCCGACGATCCCGCCGGAAGCTATGTCCGGCAAGAGACATCGGCAGAGGTCCAACGCATCCTCAAGAAATTATCACCCAAACACCGGGTTGCCCTCGTGCTGAAAGAATATCAAGGGCTATCCTGCGATGAGATTGCCGAGGTGATGGGCACGTCCCGCTCGGCAGTGAAGTCTTTGTTGTTCCGCGCCCGCGAAGAGTTTCGGCAAATCGTGGCCCGCGAAGGAAGCAGCTTGCGCCCTACCAACTGAGTAGCGCAGGCAGAAGAATGGTATTGATACCCGGGACCCATCCGACCAGTGGAGTCGGATGCACCTCGGGCGGGGACACGCCATCCCGTAGGGCGATTGGTAGAATACGGGAACCGCGAGTCTGAAGGGAATGCAAGCGGTATGAGTTTGCAACACGTCCGACCTCTGTTGTCGGCTTATGTTGACGGGGAAGCCACCGCGGCGGAGCGCCGCCAGGTGGAAGAACATCTGGTGCGCTGCGCCGACTGCGCCCAGGTGCTGGCCGAATACCGGTCGATCGGGAGCAACGTGCGGGCGATGCCGCGCCCGGTGCCCCCGCCTACCCTGCACCGGGATGTGTGGACGGCCATCGAAGCCAGCCGTGGGCGCAGCGTCTGGGGCACCAATCTATCCGGGCTGCTGCGCTGGGGTGCCGTGGGCGCGACCGCCCTGGCCGCCGTGGTCATCGCGTTTCTTATAGTGCGGCCCAACGGCACCGCCGGGTCGGTGGCAATGACCCGCCCGGTGGACAAGCAAAGCAATGTGGGGATCAATGCGCCGGTGATAATCCATTTCGATCCGCCGGTCACGGAAAATGCGCTCGCCCAGGTGTTGGTAAGCAAGAATGTGGATGAAAAACTGGTCTACGAGCACTGGGTCATCACCGGAACCGATATCGAGGTGGAACCTGTCGCTACAGACCCCAACATGGCCGGGCAGTGGCCGGCGATGACGACCATCGCTATTAGTGTGACCGGGCCGGTATATCTGGCAAAGGACAATCAGGTCGTGATCAAGGGCGGCGAGGCGAAGCAGTTCACCTTCACTACCGGGACGAAGCTCGATCCGACCGACACCCCTAGCCCGGTGCCGACCGATACGCCAACGCCGGTGCCGCCGACTGAAACCCCGGTGCCGCCCACCGCCGAAGTGCCGCCGACCGAAACGCCGTTTGTGTCGCCGCAAGACACCCCGACGGCCCAGGTGCCACCCACCCAGGTGCAGCCCCCGCCGGGCATCGTGACCGAAACGCCGGTGCCGGGCGAGCCGACCAAACAACCGACGCAGCCGGTGCCGCCGACGGTGACGACGCCGCCCGAACCGCCGACCAAGCAGCCGACCCCGCCCGCGCTGTCCAGCGCGACGCCCGCGCCGCCGGAACCGACCACGCCCCCCAGCGTGACTCCAGGGCTGCCGACCCAGACGCCGGTGCTGCCGACCAGCACACCGCTGCCGACCAATACACCGCTGCCGCCGACCAGCACGCCGCTGCCGACCACGCCGCCCACCGCGACGCCAGTCTTGCCTTCGCCACAAATCACTGTGACGGTAGACAGCAGCCCGCTGCCCAACCCGCCGCCGACCCAGACCCCTCCCGGCAGCGGGGTCCAACGCACTCCGACCCTGGTGCCGCTATCGGGCACCCCCCGCGTGCCGACCAGCACCCCCGCCGCGACCGCTAGCGTCGTGGCGGGGTGCCCGATCCCGCCGCTGCACGGCTTCGGGCAGGTGTACAATGATCCCGGCCATGCCGCGCTCCGGCAGGCGCTGGGCTGCCCCACGGTGGCCGAGTCGGCCTTCACCTACGCCGCCGAGCAAAACTTCGAGCACGGCTATATGTTCTGGGACGGGGACGGCAAGAAAGTCTATGTCTTCTCGACCACCGCCAGCACCTGGCGCAGCTACGCCGACACCTGGGTGGACGGCGAGCCGCCGCCGGTGGTGCTAACCCCGCCTAGCGGCTACTACCAGCCGGTGCGCGGCTTCGGCAAGGTGTGGGTTGATTATCCTGAAGTACGGGCGATGCTGGGCTGGGCCACCGGGCAAGAGCGCGGCGGTGCGGCGGCCTGGCAGCCCTTCGCCCACGGCGCGATGCTGTGGACCGACAGCCATATCATCCGCGTGTTGTACGCTACGGGCGGGTGGGAGTTGTATTACGACACGTATACCGGCCCGTGACCCGCAGGCCGGGGTCAGGGGTCGGGAGGCACCCATACTAGAGATAGCGGCAAGGGCACCAGTTCGCTGGTGTCCTTTTCGTTTGGGGGAGCTTATTCGTTGTTTTGCTGGTGGAGGCAGCGAATGTGGTTGATCTCGCCCGCATGATAGAGGTCGTGTTGGATCATGGTAGAGATGATCCAGCGGGTCTCGCGCATCTTCCCCTGGGGCGAACGGCGTAGAGCGAGCAAGCCCGGATCATCCAGGGCGGCGATGCCTGCCCGGAGGAGCGCCTGGCCCTCGTGCAGCCAGGCGCTGGCCGACTCGATGGTGGCGCAGGGGGCGGGGTCGGCAATCCGTGGATCGATCCAGGTGAACGACCCGTCGCCAAAGGCCTGATTGTGGTACATGAACTTGCACGCGCCGACATGGTGGACAATTGTTTGGATCGAGCGACGGCCCAGCGGCGGCACCCAGGTCCAATCGTCGGGCGTGACCGACCGGAGGTTGCCGAGGAGGGAGTGCCATTCGGTCTGGTCGAAGGCACTATCAAACAGGTAGAGCACCTGGGAAACAGCTTCGGTAGGCATGGCCCGATTATAGCACACTTGTACGCAATTCGCAACCGTTTTGCCTCAAGGGCCAGGGCCTACGTATTCTCTTTGGTAGGGGCCGACCCGTGTGTCGGCCCTGGTCGGGCGTCCGATCGGTTCGCGCCCGGACAGACGGCCTACCCAGCGATCAGGGACGCCCGACCAGGCGCACACGTGGGTGCGCCGCTACACCAAGATCCCCGACTTGGCAAGAGCCATATCCTACAATGGGCATCGATGTTTATGTCCGGATCTCAGGCAGCCGCTGCGGTGAAGATCCATCTTTAACTCCCGACCCCCCACCCTCGACCCCGGCCCCACCCCCTACGCCGCCAGCGCGTCTGCGACCAGCGGGGCAAAGAAGGTAGCGATTTCG
>JBBSEL010000408.1:0-4755 GCA_038239755.1 Chloroflexia bacterium
CTCATTGCTCATTGCTCAATTGCGCCAGCGCTTCGGCGGCCAGACTTTTGACATAGTCGGTTTCGGTTGGGTTGGCGAGGGTGTCCTGGAGAATGCCCATCCCGCGGGTGTCCCCTAGCAGGCCCAGTGCGGTGGCGGCTTTGCCGCGCACGTCGGCGTTGGGGTGTTCCAGCGCGTCGGCCAGCGCGTCGAACGCGGCGAGGTCGCCCAGTTCGCCCAGGGCCAGGGCCGTCTCGCCCAGCAGCCAGGGATCGGATTCGTCGCTCCAGAGCATGGTGGTCAGGGGGGCGAGGGCGGCGGGGGTCCGCAACGCCGCCAGGGCGTGGGCCGCCCCGATCCGGCCATAGAGATCGGTGTCCTGCTGGTAGAAGGTGATCAACGCCGCCACTGCTTCTGCGCCGCCGCAATCGGCCAGCGCCCCCACGGCGACCCGGCGCACATCGGCGGCTTCGTCGGCGTGTAGCACGCCCACCAGCGCCGCCACCGTTTCCGGCCCGCAGAACGCACCCAGCGCCCGCGTCACCATCGCCCGGATGCGGTTGTTGGGGTCGGCCAGCGCGGCGATCAGGGTGGGGGCTGCCTCGGGGGGCAGGCGGGTCAGCAGGTCCACCACTTCGGGGAACGGCGTCCACGGGTCTTCGCGCAGTTGCCCCAGGATGCGTGTCGCGTCGTCCATCAGTCCCCTCCCTCGGCCCCCCACCCGGCGACCACGGCGGCGGCCTGTGCGCTGGCCGCGTCCAGCACGGCGCGCAAGGGTTGGCCGCTCTGCCGGGCGGCGGCGGCGCAATCGTCGTACTCCGGCTGGGCAGTCCAGGCCATTCCCAGGCGGCGGGCTTTGGCCCGGATCGGGCCGAACGGCGTGTCCAGCGTGAGTATCCGCCGCTGCGCCTTCACCCGCTCCAGCGTTTGATAACGAATACCCAGCGTCGGTGTTTCGCGCAGCAGCACCCCGGCTAGGGTTGCCGCCGTGTCGGGCCGAGCCAGCACGCTGACCACTACTGCGGGCCGCCCCTTCTTCATCTGCACCGGGGTCACCCAGGCGTCGAGTGCCCCGGCGGCGAACAGCCCTTCCAGCACATAGCCGATCACCTGTGGGTTCAGGTCGTCCAGATTGGTTTCGAGCAGGGTCACGCTGTCTTCCTCTAGCTGGAGATCGCTGACCAGCGGAGCCATGATTTTGGATTTTGGATTTTGGATTTTGGATTCTTCAATAGGGTCGCCCAGGATCAGGCGCAGGGCGTTGGGCCAGGGGAGGGGGCGGGTGCCGTAGCCCACACCGACGCGCCGCAGCCGGAAGGCGGGTTGGGTAAAGCGGCAGAGCGTGGCGACCAGGGCCGCGCCGGTGGGGGTGACCAGTTCGCGGTCGGTGTCGCGGGGGCGGGTCGGGGCCTGCACAGCGGCGAGGATTTGCAGCGTGGCCGGGCCGGGCAGCGGGAGGGGGCCGTGGGCGCTGCGCCCCAACCCCCCGCCGAACGGCAGCGGCAACGGCCCGCAATAGCACTCCTGCACGCCCAGCCAGGCCAGCCCGGCGATGGTCCCGACCACATCCACAATCGCGTCCACCGCGCCTACCTCGTGGAAGTGGACCGCCTCGACCGTCGTGCCGTGGACATGGGCCTCGGCCTCGGCCAGGGTGGTGAACACGGCCAGCGCCCGGTCGCGCACCGCCGGGGCCAGGTCGCTGTCCAGCAGGATCGCCTGGATGTCGGCCAGGTGGCGGTGCGGCTGCGCTGCCTCGGCCAGATGCACATCCAGATGGGTGCCGCGCAGTCCGTATTGCTCCGTTTGCTGTACTTCCAGCCGGTAGCCCGTCACCGGCAGCTTCGCCAGTTCGCCCTCCAACACATCGAGCGGCAGACCCGCATCAAGCAACGCCCCCAGCGCCATGTCCCCGCTGATGCCGGAGAGGGGGTCGAAGAAGGCAAGCGAGGACTGAGGACTGAGGACTGAGGACTGAGGGATCTCACTTAGCACGTTGTTTGTCCCTCTGGCGTTCGACGGCGGCACGGAGGCCACTGCTGCTCCAGCCAACCTCTTCTGCTCGTTTTGGTGGGTGATCGCATGTTCATTGGTCTACAAGCTCACTCAGTCTTATGCTAAGTCGCCCTGTTGGGTCTAACCCTTCCTGCTGGCGTAGGGGCGTCCGGTGGACGCCCTACTGGGGATCGCCGCCTGGTCAGGGGAGGACTCCCCGGCAGGGCGTCCGCCGGACGCCCCTACAGCGACAGCTCCCCGTCGTTTAACGACTTAGCAACATCCATACTCAGTCCTCATTCCTTCGTCACCACCGCCGGGTTGAGGCTGCGCTGGTGGCTGCCCGGCTCGTGGGCGATTTTGAGCTGGCCGCAGGCGGCGGCGATGTCCTGGCCGCGTTCGATGCGGATGGTGCAAGGGATGCCCGCTGCGGTGAGGATCCCGGCGAAGGCGCGAACCTGGGTGCGGGGGGTGGCTCGCAGGCTGGTGCCGGGGATCGGGTTGAGCGGGATCAGGTTGACGTGGCAGAGTTGGCCTTTCAGCAGGGCGGCCAGTTCGCGGGCGTGCTCCAACCGGTCGTTCTCCCCGGCGATCAGCGCATACTCGTAGGTCAGGCGGCGGCCTGTGTGGGCGATATAGGCGCGGCAGGCGGCGATCAGGTCGGCCAGCGGATAGCGCCGGTTCAGCGGGACAAGGCGGCTACGCAGGGTGTCGTTCCCGGCATGGATCGACACGGCGAGGTTGACCGATAACGGCTCCTGGGTGAAGCGGAGGATGCGCGGCACCACGCCCACGGTGGAGACGGTCATCCGCCGCGCCCCCAGCGCCAGCCCATCGGGGCTGTTCAACTGGCGGATCGCCTTCCATAGCTGATCGTAGTTGAGCAGCGGCTCGCCCATGCCCATGAAGACCACGTTGGTCACGGCGGTGAGCGGGGCGTGGGCATCGGCCCGCACCGGATCGACCTCGTCGGGCGCGACCTGCCAACCGCCACCGGGGGGGGGACGGGTCGGCGGGTCGTAGGGATGCTCGCGCAGCCAGCGGCTGAAGACCAGCACCTGCTCCAGGATCTCTCCGGCGCTGAGGTTGCGGGTGAAACCCATCTGCCCTGTCGCGCAGAAGACGCAGCCCATCGCGCAGCCCACCTGGCTCGACACACAGACGGTGGCGCGGTCGTAGTAGAGCATCAGCACCGTTTCGACCGTGTTGCCGTCGGCAAAGCGGAACAGCACCTTGCGCGTGTCCTGGTCGCGGGAAATCGACTGGGCCACCACTTCGGTGCTGCCGATGCGGAACGCCTCGCCCAGGCGGCGGCGCAGGTCCAGCGGCAGGTTGGTCATCGCGTCAAAGCTGGTCGCCAGTTCCTTGTACAGCCAGTGCATCACCTGCTTGGCCCGGTAGCGCGGCTGGCCCCAGCCTTCCAGCGTGGTCGCCAGGTCGTCTAGCGTCAAATCGTAGATGTTGCGCGGCCCGCTCGCGTCTGGCGGTTTGCGACCGGGGGCGGTGGGTAGCAGCGTGATCGGTTCCATAACGGCTCGTTCCTATCCTGATCCTGTAAAAAGCACCGTTCCACAAAACGTTGTGGAGGAGCAGGGCGTATGCCTGACTCCTCCACAAAGTATACCACAGCCGGTTGCGGCCCGGTTTAGCGGCGGCGGCCCGCCAGGCTGATGTAGTACATCAATTGCAGCACCGCCGTGGCAAGACCGGCGACATAGGTCCACGCGGCGGCGTTGAGCACCGACTTCGCCTGGCTATATTCGGTGCGGTCCACCAAGCCGCTGGTGGTCAGCATTTGCATGGCGCGGCTGCTGGCGTCCAGTTCCACCGGCAGGGTGAACAGGGCGAACAGGGCCGATAGCGAGAAGAGGGCGATGCCGACCCAGATCAGCCAGCTCAGGCCCGTCAGGTGGAACCAGGAGGTGAGGATGATGCTGGCGAAGATCAGCAGTGGGCCGAGGTTCGAGCCGATGTTGACCGCCGGGACAATGGCGCTGCGGGCACGCATCAGGGCATAGCCCTTGGCATCCTGTACCGCGTGGCCGCATTCGTGGGCAACGATACCCAGCGCGGCGACCGAGGCGTTGTTGATCACGCCATCGGACAGGCGCAGCGTCTTGCTACTGGGGTCGTAGTGGTCGCTCAACTCACCCGGCACATGCTCGATATTGATATGCTGCAAGCCCGCGCTATCCAGCAGGTGGCGGGCGGCCTTCGCCCCCGGAATGCGCTGCTGGTTGGGCACCTGCGAATATTTCTGGTAGGTGGACTTCACCCGCCACTGCGCCCACATGGACAGCGCCAGCGCCGGGAGTAAAAATACAAAATACATCGGGTCAAAGAACATGAGGTCATCTCCTTGTCAGACCAGGCCGGGCCACTGCCCAGCAACAGATTGCATCGCATTCGATATAAGGCGTGCGCCCCCCTGGGGTGGCCGCCTCACTCTATTATACGCGAATTCGGCCTGAGAGGTTGCATAGGGGCGACGGTGGAACCACGAAAGCACGACGGGACGAAACCCACGAAACGAAAAGACGAAGGGGCGTAGAGGCGGATCGTGGCGTCATCGATATTCCTCGACCGACATGGTTTGTGTAATAGCAAGTACCGCTTGATGATGCGGCACCCTGCTGGTGTAGTGGCGCCCGGCAGGGCGCGGCATGGGGCGGCCCCCCCGGTTCGGACCCCCGACCCGGCGGCCCCCCCGCGCCCCGAAACCCCCACCGGGGCGGTTCCCCGCCGGCGTAACGTCTTTGGCGATGTGCATATCACAGCACC
>JBBSEL010000409.1:0-4754 GCA_038239755.1 Chloroflexia bacterium
ACGCCCTCTGCTGGCGTAGCGGCGCACCCACGTGTGCGCCTGGTGGGGTATCCGCGATCTTAATGCGGAGCCTTTGTCCGGGCGCGAACTGTTCGGACACCCCACCAGGGCCGACACACGGGTCGGCCCCTACCAACCAGAAGGCACTCGCCCCGCCCCTGCCGCTGCCGCCGCGCACGCCAGCCTTGCGTTTACCCCGGCGACTCCTTATAATATAGGGATCGTAGGGAAAATAGGCACCGACAAAGGAGTAAACCGATTGAGCCAGAATTGGCACGGCTGGGGCGACGGGGTCGTCCATGCAACCACGATTATTGCTGTTCAGCGCGATGGACTAACCGCGATGGCCGCCGATGGGCAGGTCACCGTGGGCGACATTGTGCTGAAAAACACGGCGCGCAAACTGCGCCTGCTGTATAACGAATCGGTGATCGCGGGCTTCGCCGGGGCGGTCGCCGACGCGCTGACCCTCTTCGAGAAGTTCGAGTCCCAGCTGGAACGCTATCGCGGCAACCTGCGCAAAGCCGCCGTCGAACTGACCAAAGAGTGGCGCACCGACCGCTACCTGCGCCGCCTGGAGGCCCAACTGATCGTGGCCGATGCTAGCGGCCTGCTCATCCTGTCGGGGGAGGGCGACGTGATTGAACCGGACGGCGGCGCGGTCGCCATCGGCACGGGTGGCCCCTATGCCCTGGCCGCCGCCCGCGCCCTGCTGGCCCACACCAGCATGCCCGCTGACGAAATCGCCCGTACTGCGATGGAGATCGCCGGGCAGATCTGCATCTTCACCAACGACAATATCACCCTCTACGTGATCCACGGCAACCCCGCCGATGGCACCGACAGCGAGGGCAAAGCCGTGGAGGAAGAGGCCCCCGCCGCAGAGGAGACCCCCGCCGCCCTGGCCTCGCGGGCACCCCAGCGCCGCCGCACCCGCCGCGCCCCCCCGCCGGTGCCGATCGCCGACGAGTCGCCGGAGTAAAGCTCGGGCGACTCGCGGTCCCTGCCGGGCTGTGCCCTGGCGCAGCCGCCAGATAGAGGCACCGACCCGGGGCACCCCACTATCGCGGGTGTGCCCCGGGCGGTATCTGACCACCCCATGATTTCAGCGTAAAGCCCCGCCGATCCGGTATAATAAGAACAGATCCTTTTCGCTATCCGAGGATCCTTTTGGTTGGCGCAAAAATCGGTACAGATGGAGGGGGGCACATCCGCCCTTTGGGACTTGCCGGGAGCGCGTATCTAGTGTATTGTGGTATATAATAGACGTTGAATTGATGAAAACAGCCGGGATCGGCTGGAGGGAAAGGTAACACTGTGCAGCAACGGACGCCGCGCCAGATTGTGGCGGAATTAGACAAGTATATTGTGGGGCAGGATGCAGCGAAGCGGGCCGTGGCGGTAGCACTCCGCAACCGCTATCGTCGCCAGCTCTTGCCCGATACCCTGCGGGATGAGGTCATCCCGAAAAACATCCTGATGATCGGGCCGACCGGCGTTGGCAAGACCGAGATCGCCCGCCGCATGGCGAAGCTGATCGATGCCCCCTTCCTCAAGGTGGAGGCAACCAAGTTCACCGAGGTCGGCTACGTGGGCCGCGATGTCGAGAGCATCATCCGCGACCTGACCGAGATCGCGGTGACGATGGTCCATGACGAAAAGCTGGACGAGGTGCGCGAACGCGCCGAAGGGCTAGCGACCGAGCGGATTATCAACCTGCTGGTCGACCAGCACATGCGCGAAAAAGAAGGCAACGCCACCCGCCCCACCCGCCGCGCCGCCCTGGTCGGGGCCACCGAACTGGCCGCCACCGACCCGGAGCGCGAAAACGTGTCGCCCCGGATGAGCGCCGCCCAGGAGCGCACGCGGGCCAGCACCCGCCGCCGCTTTACCCGCCTCCTGTCGCAGCAAAAGCTGGAAGACACCACCATCGAAATCGACCTCGACGGCAACGATGGCGAACCGTTCGGCGGCGTGCTGGAGTTCATGCCCGGCATGAGTTCCGAAGAGATGACCGAGAGCTTCCAGGACTTCATCGATCAGTTCCCGTCGCAACACCGCCGCCGCAGCCGCAAGGTGCCCGTGCGCGAGGCCCGGCGCATCCTCACCCAGGAAGAGGCCCACAAGCTGGTGGACTTCGACACAGTGATCGAGTCGGCCTTGCAGCGCGTGCAGGATAACGGCGTCGTCTTTATTGACGAACTGGACAAGATCGTCGGCCCGGCGGTCGAGGTCGGGGCCGATGTGTCGGGCGAGGGCGTGCAGCGCGACCTCTTGCCCATCGTCGAAGGCTCCACGGTGCAGACCCGCTACGGCCAGGTGAAGAGCGACCACATCCTCTTTATCGCCGCCGGGGCCTTCCACCAGGCCCGCCCCAGCGACCTGATCCCTGAACTCCAGGGCCGCTTCCCCCTGCGCGTCGAGCTATCGCCCCTCTCGCAGGAAGACCTGGCCGCCATTCTCACCCAGCCGGAGAACGCGCTGACCAAGCAGTACACCGCCCTGCTCAGCACCGAAAGCGTCACCCTTCAGTTCAGCGAGGACGGCCTGGAACGGCTGGCCGAGGTGGCGATGCTGCTCAACGAACGCACCGAGGACATCGGTGCCCGCCGCCTCCATACGATCATGGAACAGGTGTTGGAAGAAATCTCCTTCGACGCCGACACCCACGGCGGTGAAACCGTCACCATCACCCGCGCCTTCGTCGATACCCGCCTTGACGGCGTGCTGGAAGACGAAGACCTGAGCCGGTTTATTCTCTAACCGCTCCGCCGGGCCGGTTGGCAACAGAAAAGGGGCCGCTTTGCCGCATCGTGCAAAGCGGCCCCTCTTTGTTGGGCCGGAATGATCCGCCCGCCGCGATTCGTGCCCTCTGGAATCTGCTATAGAAATTCACCTATGCACAGTGTATAATTCGACCGGCTGAAACGTCTTATAGATAGGTGACGTCGAATGGTTGTTATGGCGTTTATGGCGATCTATGGAGGCTAGAGATGAGTATCCATCGTGGGTTACTGGGTTTGCTGGTTCTTGTTGCTTTAGCAATGCTGGGCGTTATCCTATTGACGGCTACCACTGATAGGCCCCCGACGGTGGCCGCTGCGCCACTGGGGCACCCCCCGCTCGCGCTCGCCCAGGTGCCCGCCCTCACACCCATTCCCCCCTATACACTCCTGTCCGAAGACTTCGAGAGTGGCACGTTGGGCGTATTCACCGGCACCTTCCACACCACGACGTATGTCCATAGCGGGCAGTACGCCGCCCAAACAAACTTCCTCTGGTATTGCGAACCGGAGCCTGACCCCGCCCGATCCGTGCTGAGAGCGCCGATACTCTGGCCGTTTCCCAGCGCCTCAGGCCCAAGCAGCGCTCTCGCCCCGGGCAGAAAGCCACCCCCCCCGGTCGGTCCGCCAGGCGATGGCTTTCCGTGCCCTACCTTCGGCCATAGCGATAGCATGACCCTACGTAGTCCGGTGTCCATCCCTTCCCGCGCCGACGGCGACACCGTCCTTAGTTTCTGGCACCATTACTCTACCTGGGGAGATGGTACGGATACTAGCTTGGTAGGACTAGCTATCTCTCCCGACGGCGGCGGGAGTTGGTTGGGGCTAACAACGTGGCAGGGGGCGGCGAGTTGGGCACCAGCAACTATTAGAATCAGTGACCGTGTGGTAGAACGGCCAATATTGATCAGGTTCTGGGCGAGTGTTGCGTGCAATTCGGCGTGTAACTATGAGTGGGATGTGGATGACATACAGGTTACGGTCTACCCTCCCGGTGTATTACCCACCCTGACCCCGACGCCGACGATTACCCCGACGCCGACGATCACGCCCACGCCGCATCCGGGCCGCTTCCAGGATGTGCCCCCCTCCCAGCCGTTCTACTCCTACGTTGAATGCATGGGGCTGAAGCAGATCATCACCGGTTATCCCTGCGGCGGGCCGTTTGAACCCTGTGTGCCCGATACCAAGCCCTACTTCCGCCCCGGCAACCCCGTCACTCGCGGCCAGGTCGCCAAAATGGTCAACGGCGCGGCCAGTTGGGCCGACCCTGTCCCCTCCACCCAACAGACGTTTGAGGATGTGGCTCCGGCCAGCACGTTCTGGCTGTGGATCGAGCGGCTGGCCGGGCGCGGCTTCATCGGCGGCTATCCCTGCGGCGGCGCAGGCGAACCCTGTATAGCTCCGGCCAACCGTCCCTACTTCCGCCCCAATGCTAATCTCACGCGAGCCCAGTTTGCCAAAATCACCGCGCAGGCGGCGGGCTATGCGGAGACCCCCACCGGGCAGACCTTCACCGATGTCGCACCGGGCAGCACCTTCTGGCTGTGGGTGGAACAGGTAGCCGGGCACGGCATCGTCGGCGGCTACCCCTGTGGCGGGGCCGGCGAACCGTGCCTCCCGCCCGGCAACCGCCCTTATTATCGGCCCAGCAACAATGTGACGCGCGGCCAAACCGCCAAAATCCTAACCAATGCGTTCTTTCCAGGCTGTCCCGCCCTCACGCCAACAGTAACCCCGACGCCCTCACCCACGGCGACCCGGATAGGAAGCGGCGGAACTACCGCGACGCCGATCGGGAGCGACACCGCGACACCAACATACGCGGCAACAGCTATCGGGAGCGGGACCGCGACCCATACCCCCGTCAGCACACCCACGCCGGTCCTTACCCCACCCACCACGCCGTCCGACACCCCAACGTTGCCAGGGGCGACCGCCACGTTCACACCCATACCGACGGTGACGGTC
>JBBSEL010000410.1:0-4749 GCA_038239755.1 Chloroflexia bacterium
CCGCCATAGCTGATGAACGGCAGCGGCACCCCGGTAAACGGGATCGAGTTGCTGACCGAACCGATGTTGACCAACGCCTGCCAACCGATCCAGACGGTGATGCCTGTCGCCAGCAAGGTACCGTAGCTGTCGCGGGCACGCATTGCCACCCGCAGCCCCCGCCAGACGAACAGCACATATAATCCCAGCACGACCATCGCGCCGATGAAGCCCCATTCCTGGCCCAGCACGGCGAAGATGGTGTCGGTGAACTGCTCCGGCAGCCAGCCGAACTTGGCCCGCCCGCCGCCCAGTCCCAACCCGAACACCCCGCCAGAGCCGAGCGCCATCAGCGATTGGGTAGTGTGATAGCCCGCGCCCAGCGGGTCGCTCCAGGGGTCGAGAAAGGCGGTGAAGCGCGCCAGCCGGTACGACGCGACCTGGGTCAGCGCATAGAACACGCCGCCCGCCAGCACACTGCCGCCCAGGAATTGCAACGGGTGCGCCCCGGCGACAAAGAACAGCGCCACCCCGATCACCATCAGCACTGTGGTCGTGCCCATATCCGGCTCTTTCATCACCAGGAAGGCGATCACCCCCATGACGATGCCGAACGGGATCAGGCCCATCGTCAGGTCGCGGACCTTCTGCCCCTTCTGCGACAGCCAATCGGCCACGTAGAGCACCAGCACCAGCTTGGCGACCTCGCTCGGCTGCCACTGGAAGGGCTTGGTCAGCCAGCGGTGCGCGCCGTTGACTTCGGGGCTGAGCCATTCGGGGGCGAACAAGACCAGGATCAGCGACAGGAGCACGATGACCCCCAGCGGCACCGAAAAGCGCCGCCAGAAATGATACGGCACCAGGGCGAAGACGAGCATCAGCACCGCGCCGGTCAGCAGGTTTTGCACCTGCCGCACCGCGAAGTATTCCGAGTGCTGCCCGTTGAAGGTGGCGAGGGCCTCGGCGTAGCTGGCGCTGTAGACCATGATGATGCCGACCAGCGCCATCCCGACCACGGCGGCCAGGATCCAGTAGTCCGGCTTGCGCCGGGGAACGTTCGGCTCGTCTAGCCCTTCGCGGGGTGCGATGCGTGAGTTGATCGTGGCTACGCTCATTACGAGTCCTTAGTTATTAGTTGTTAGTTGTTAGTTGTTAGTTGTTAGTTGTTAGTCTCAGTTGTTAGTTGTTAGTTGTTAGTCTCAGTTATCAGTTATCAGCCGCTGGTTGCCCAAGAAATGAAAACTGACCACTGACCACTGACCACTGACCACTCGCTACTCGTTCATTGCCTGAACAAGGGTGCGGAATTGCGCGCCCCGGTCGAATTCGTTGCGGAACATGCCGAACGAGGCACAGCCGGGCGAGAGCAAGACCGTGTCGCCGGGGGCAGCGGCGGATCGCGCCGCCGCAATCGCCGCCCCGAAATCGTCGTACCGCCCGATGATCGGGGCACCATGCGCCGCCAACGCTTGGGCCATGTTGTCGGTGGCGCTGCCTTCCAGCAAGACCACCCCTTTGCTGCGCGCCGCCACCGGGGCCAACTCGGTGAAATCCGACCGCTTGTCGGCCCCCCCGGCGATCAGGACCACCGGGCCGGAGATCGACTCCAGCGCGGCCAGGGTCGCGGCGGGGGTCGTCGCCGTCGTGTCGTTGACATAGCGCACGCCGTCGATCACCGCTACTTGCTCCTGGCGGTCGGGCACACCCCAGAAGTCCACCAGCGCCCGCTGCACATCGGCCACTTCGACCCCCGCCGACAGGGCCAGCGCGGCGGCGCAGAGCGCGTTCGCCCGGTTGTGCCGCCCCGGCACCTGCAAAGCGGCGCTGCGGACCAGCGGGATGGCGTTGCCGTCTGCCGTGCGCCAGGTCAGCATCTCGCCGTCCAGATAGGCCGATGGCGCATGGTGCGTGGGGCCGTCGAGGCTGAACGGGACCACCCGGCCTGCGGTGTCTGCGGCAAAGGTGCGGACGATGGGGTCGTCCATGTTCAGCACAGCCACGTCACCCGGCTTCTGGTAGCGTACCAAAATACGCTTGGCATCGGCATAATCGGCCATGTCGCGGTAGCGGTTCAGGTGGTCGGGCGACAGGTTCGTCACCGCCGCCAGCGGCGGACTCCAGCGCATCGGCTCCAGCCCTTCCAGTTGCCAGCTTGACAGTTCCAGCACCACCCGCGTGTCCGCCGTAATCTGCGGCAAGAGTTCCAGCGCCGACACCCGCAGGTTGCCCGCCAGGGGCGCATCAGGCCAGCGGCGGCGCACCATCTCCCAAACCCAGGTGGCGGTGGTCGTCTTGCCCTTCGTGCCGGTCACGCCCAGGATCGGCGCGGGACAGAGGCGGCAGAACAGGCTGATCTCCATCTCCACCGGCTTGCCCAGAGCGGCGGCGCGGGCCAGCCAGGGCGATTCGCGGGGCACGCCGGGGTTGCGGACGATCAGGTCGGCCCAGGCCAGGTCTTCCTCGCGGTGTCCTCCCAGGCTGTATTCGAGCGGCAGGCCCTCCAGTTGGGCCAGGCTGCTCCCCAACTCGTCCGGCCCCTTCTGGTCGGTCACGCGCACCTGCGCGCCCTGCCCGGCCATGAAGCGCGTCACCCCCAACCCGCCGCCATGCACCCCCAGGCCGAGCACCAGCACCCGCATCCCGGCGAAACTCGCCGGATTTTGGATTTTGGATTTTGGATTTTGGATTGCGTCCGTCATCCTGCGTCCTCTGTACTCAGCACTCAGTCCTCAGTCCTCAGTCCTTACTTCTTCCGTGCCGTTTTGTCCTGGCAGAGGCGCGTGACCTGATCGACCAGGCCCTCTTTGACGGCACTAGCCTCGCCCTGCGAGACGCGGAGCGAGCGCAAGACCTGCTCCAGCGGCACATTGGTCAGCGCGGCATCTTGCGCCAGATCGTTCCACGGATCATGCTGCGTCGCCTGTTGCTTGTTCTGCTTCATCGCCAGACCTCCCTCGCCAACTACGTACTCATTGCTCATTGCTCATCGCTCATTGCTCGTCGCTGCTAGGCCAACGCCAACGCCACGCCCAACATCCCACCCAGCATACTCACCAGCCAGAAGCGCATGGTGATTTGCGTTTCCGACCAGCCCAACAACTCGAAATGGTGGTGCAGCGGGGTCATTTTGAACAGCCGCTTGCCGCCGGTCAGCCGAAAATAGAGCGTCTGCAAAATGACCGAGAGGGCCACGCCGACAAAGACGATGCCAATCACGGGCAAGAGGAGCCACTGCCCGGTCATGAAGGCGCAGACTGCCAGCAGCGCCCCTAGCGGCAACGAGCCAACGTCGCCCATAAAGACCAGCGCCGGGTGGGCGTTGTACCACAAGAAGGCCAGCAACGCCCCCACCACGCAGAAACAGAGCGGCACGACCGGCTCCTGCCGCTGCAAATAGGCGATGATGCCATAGGCGACGAAGGCCACGGCCACCGTGCCCCCAGCCAGGCTGTCCAACCCGTCGGTCAGATTGACCGCGTTAGCAAAGCCGACGATCACCACGGTAGCGATCAGGATATACCAGTTGCCGATGTCGATCGTGATACCGGTGAACGGGATGTAGATCCCGGTCTTCAGTTGTAAGCCGAAGCGCAGAACCACCGCCGCTCCAAAGGCGATAGTGGTCAGCCAGATCAGCTTGAAGCGTGCCCGGATGCCGCCTCTGTTGCGAATGGTCAGGCTCAACAGATCGTCCACCCCGCCCAGGAGGCCGCAGCTTAAGACCACCGCCAGCGGCAAGAGAAGCGAGGCGAACTGCTTGCCGGGAGCCGGGCCGCCCGGCGCGCCGCGATAAAAGAGCAAGAAGGCGATCATGACCACGCTGATCGTGACGATGACGATGATCCCGCCCATCGTCGGCGTGCCCATCTTCACCAGGTGCGTTTGCGGCCCGTCGATGCGGATCTGCTTGCCGATGCGCCGCTCCTTTAACTGCTTGATGATCGGGCGGCCCAGCAATAGCCCGACGACGAAGGCGACCGCGCCGATTGCCAGGCTACGGATCATCACTTCGGTTGGCAGGGGGGGCACCTGCACGACCAGGGGGTCATCCCACGGCAGTCGGGAGAACAGCGTCCCATGTAAGATCTGAAAGAGCGTCATCATTTAGCGCGTAGCCCTTCGACCACATCTTCCATGTGGACCCCGTGTGACCCTTTGATCAGGACGTAGCTGCCGGGGATGAGCACCCGGCGCAGGTGGTCCACCGCCTGGGCGTTGGTGGCGGCGAAAAAGACCCGGTCGGGACCCATCCCTGCCGCCAGCGCCTCTTCCCCGATAATGCGCCCCAGCGGCCCTACCACGACCAGCCGTTCGACCACCTCGACGGCCCGGAGGGCCACTTTCACATGGCCCTCGCGCTCGTACTCGCCCAGTTCCAGCATGTCACCCAGCACGGCCACATGCGTGCCCGGCATCTCGTTCAACAGGTTCAGCGCCGCCAGCGACGAGGCCGGGTTGGCGTTGTAGCTGTCGTCGATCAGCGTGGTCTGGTTGACCCCCGGCACCACCAGCAGGCGCAACTGCTGCTGGTCGAGCGTTTGCAGCCCCCGCAGAATGTCGCCCCAGTTCATGCCCAGCGCCACCGCGACGGCAGCCGCCCGCAGCGCCGTGTGAACGCTATGCGCGCCCAGCAAGGGCAGGCGGATGCGCGAGTCGTCGGTCCCGGCGTGGAGGGTGAACTGCACCCCGTTCAAGCCCTGGCTCTCGATCTCGTCGGCCCACAGGTCGGCGCTGGGGTCCAGGCCATAGGTCAGCACCCGCCCCGGTGCC
>JBBSEL010000411.1:0-4746 GCA_038239755.1 Chloroflexia bacterium
CCACCAGGCGCACACGTGGGTGCGCCGCTACGCCAACAGAGAGTGCATAGGCCCTGTATCCGCAGATCAGGGTCTTGTCATGTTACCCAATTCAGCGTATAGTGGTGTTACCGAATCAGGCGCGTTCGGGTTACTCCGTTGCTGCGCCCTTGCCTGGGATGAACACCTGTGCTGGAAAGAGGGAACTATGGCACGATCGCTGCCCCGGGCCGAAGACGGCGTGCTCTATTCACCGGACGCAGTAGCGCCCATCACCCTCGACAGCCCCGACTGGTACACCTGGTTGGAGCAACACGCCTCGTTTACCTTTGTCGCCCCTCAGGGCCTGATCACCGTTCGTAAAGAACGCGGTCGCCCGGGCGGCGGGTACTGGAAGGGCTACCGGCGCCAGGCCGGTAAAGTGCGGACCACCTACGTGGGCCGATCCACCGACTTAAGCCTCGCGCGCCTCTATGCCGCCGCCGGGGCACTGGTGCGGGAGCCTGCGCCCCCCCCCACCGTCCCGGCGGCGCGGGCCGCCGTCATCCCACTCGACCTGGCCGCGCTGCCCCACACCAAGTTCGTCATGCCCCCGCTGCGCCCCCAGCGCGTGCAGCGGCAGCGATTGCTGGCCCGCCTGCGCGCCGATCCCCTCCCCTGCGTCACCCTGGTCGCGGCACCTGCCGGATGCGGCAAAACCACCCTGGTCGCCGATTGGATCACGCTCGACAGGCGCACCGCCGCCTGGCTGACGCTGGATGCGGGAGACAACGATCCGGTCGCCTTCTGGACCGCCGTGGCGGCGGCGCTCGATCTTGAACAGACCGGGGTCGGGGCGCGGGTGGTGGCGCTATTACAGGGCGCGCAACAACCCGCTATCCCGGCCATTGTGGCGACATTGATCAACGAACTAACCACCCATCTGCACCCCGACGCGGCGGGGCGACCCGTGCTGCTCGTCCTTGATGACTACCATGTCATCACCCAGCGGGCGATCCACGAGACCGTCTTGACGCTGATCGAGCGGCTGCCTCCCCAACTGCGGCTGGTGGTGATCAGCCGGATTGACCCGCCGTTGCGGCTGGCCCGCCTGCGGGTGCGGGCCGATCTGCTGGAAATCCGTGCTGCCCACCTGCTCTTTACCGAGACCGAAGTCGCGGCCTTCCTGTCCGACACAATGAGTCTTGCCCTCCCTGCCGAGGCGGCCTCGATCTTGACCGCTCGCACGGAGGGCTGGGTGGCCGCGCTCCAACTCGCCGCACTCTCCCTGCGCCACCAGGCCGACCCGACCACGTTTCTCGCCACGTTCGGCGGCAGCCACCGCCACCTGTTGAGCTACCTGGTGGACGAAGTGTTAAGCCAGCAATCGGCGGAGTTGCAAGCGTTTTTGCTGGCGACCTCCGTGCTCGACCGGCTGTCCGCCGAGTTGTGCGCGGCGGTGATCAGCGAGGCCCCGGTGGAGCTAGAGGCGCCCCTGTCTGCTGAGCCGCCGGAGGCCGTGCGCCGGGCGCAGGCCTTGCTGGAAGAACTGAACGTCGCGAATCTCTTCCTCATCCCGCTCGACAGCGTGGGCCAGTGGTACCGCTACCATACGTTGTTCGCCGACACGTTGCGGCACCGGCTGCACCAGCACGATCCTGCCGGGGAGCAGGTCTACCGGCGGCGGGCGAGTGCCTGGTATGCCCAGGCGGGCTACGGCGCGGACGCCATCCGGCACGCCCTGGCCGCGCAGGACTGGGACATGGCCGCCCGCCTGATCGACCAATTCGTGGATGAGGTGCGGCGGCGGGGCGAGTGGCGGATCCTGGACGGCTGGCTGGGAGCGTTGCCGCCCGCCTTGCTGCGGACCCACCCGGAGTTGGGATTCTGGCACGCGGCGCGGCTGTTGGCGAAAGGCCAGTTTGTCGCCAGTAACGGGGTGCTGACCGCCGTGGAACAGGATCTGGCGGGCTTGCAAGCGGCAACCCCGGCAGGCAGCCCGCAACTTGCCACGCTCCAGCTCTTCGCGGGCCGCACCGCCGCCCTGCGGTCCATGGCCGAGCGCCTGCTCTACGGCGATCCGGCGCGCACCACCCTGCGCGCCCAGGCCGCCCTGGATCTGCTCCCACCCGACGACCTGGAGTGGCGCGCGCTGGCCCTGGCAAATCTGGCCGCTGCCGACCACCTGACCGATGATCTGGACCGCGCCCAGGAGCATTATCAAGAGGCGATTGCGTTAAGTGACCCGGTGGATTATCATTTTTTAACGCTCTCCTCCGCCGCGCGGGCCGGCACCGTGTTGTGCGACCGGGGCGACTTGCGGGCCGCGCAAGCGTTCTGCGACCAGACCCGCCACCGCTCCACCGCTGCCGGTATCCTCGATCTGCCGATTGCCGGGCACATTCTCTGGCTCGAAGCACGCCTGCGCTATGAGGCGGGCGACCTGCCCGGTGCCGAGCAGTTGGCGCGGCGGGCGATTGCCCTGGCCGAGCAGGGCTATCTGATCGAGCTACAGGGCCTGGCTCAGATCACCCTGGGCCAGATGCGCCTGGCCCAGAATGATCCGGTGGGGGCGTTTGCCGCCCTGGACGCGGCGGAGGCACTGCTGACCCCCACCCCGGCGGGAGGCGGGCCGACCAACGAACTGTTACGCGCCGCCCTGGCGGGCTGGCGGGCGGCGGTCGCCCTGGCGGCTGCCGCCCCCGTCACCGGCGCGCTGCCCGCCGGGGTGAGCGAAAGCGCGGCCACCGGGCAGGCGCTGCCGCTCGCGCATTGGGCCTGGCGCGCGGCCCATCTCGTGCCCGCGTGGCTGCGCTTGCGGGAAGGCGATGCGGCGGGCGCAGTTGCCCACCTGGAGCAACTCAGTGTCGCGGCGGAAGCGGTGGGGGCACGCGGGCTGCTGATCACCGTGCTGGCCCTGGAGGCGATCGCCCTGGAAGAGTTGGGCCGCCGGGCGGCAGCGCGCACGGCCCTGCTACGGGCGCTCGACATGGGCGCGCCGGAAGGCTATGTCCGCGCCATCCTCGACGCCGGTCCTGCCCTCGGCCCCCTGCTGCACCTCCTGGCCCAGGAACTGACCCGCACCCCGGCGACCAGCCCCGCCTTTCTGGCCTATATCTACCGGCTCCGCGATGCGGCGGGGCCGGGCGAAGCCGCGCCACCGGTTCCCGACTCGGATGACCCCCCCGCCCAGCCCGCGCCCGAGCCCGCCAGCCCGCTCCTGACCAGCCGGGAACTGGCGATTGTGCGCCTGCTGGAAACCGGCTGCTCGAACCAGGACATCGCCGATCGGCTGATCATCGGCGTGAGCACCGTCAAATGGTATCTGCGCGAGATCTACGAAAAGCTGGGCAGCGCGAACCACACCCAGGCGGTGGCCCGCGCCCGCGCCCTCCGCCTCCTCCGCTAATCCCCCCACCCCACCCTCCTCGCTCTCCCGCCTTTTGAGGGGAACCGCCCCCGCCCGGCCTGCTCTATACTAGCCAGGTACGGCTTCGCCCTGCCTCCGCCCCCTGCCGCTACCCGTCGAAACACCCCCTGGTACACCCGCTACCGCGTGTGCTTTATTTATGGAGTAATGGTGATGGTTCCTATATTCGCCCGTAACCCCCTGACCAGCCTGCTGCACGTGAAGTCCACCGACCCCGATACCGTGCGGCGGGCGCGGTTGGTCAATACCCTTCTGGCCGGGATGATCGCCCTCTCGGCCCTCTTTATCCCCCTGCAACTGCTCGACAAGAGTATCCCTGAAGCCGCAGCGATCAGTGTGGCCCTGGCCGTCATGGTGCTCGCGCTGGTGATTAGCGGGCGGGGCAATCCCAGCCTGGGGGCCTACTTATTTGTCGGCACCTGCTGTGCAATTATTTCTCTGATCATGATCACCCGGTCCAGCGCGGCCAGCGCCCTGGAAATCGCCCCGTTTATGTTCGTCATCCCGATCATCGCCGCCGGGGTCACGGCGGGGCGGCGGGCCGCGTTCGCCGTCGCCGCCCTGGCAACCGGGGTGATCGTCGCAGTCGATCTGCTGTTGCCGCACCGGCCCCGCTTTGAACTCCGTGCCGACAGCTCCATGCGGGCGCTTGGCCCCCAGCCGAGCGATAGCACGGTGGCGATGCTGATCATCCTGCTGTGCCTGTGCGCCGTCCTATCCTACAGCCTGGAACGGATCATCGTCGCCGCCCTGCGCGAAACCGACCTGCTGGCGACCGACCTGGCCCAGGCGGCGTCCGAGATCGCGCAGCGCGACCGCGATCAACAACTGGCCGTCACCGTCCGCGGACAATCTGCCGCGCTGGCCTCCACCGTTCAGCAACAGAGCACGGCGACGACGGAGCAGAGCCACGCCATGCAGGAAATCAGCGTGACGGTGGAACAACTGGCCGCGACCGCCGGGCAGATCGCGGGCACCGCGCAAGATGTGCGGCAGGAGGTGGGGCGGGTGCTTCACGCGGTGGAGCAGGGCCAGGAAGGCGACGCACTGACGAGCCGCAGCATTGCCCATCTGGACACCCAGGTCACGGCGATGCACGAGCAGATGCAAGCGGTGGGGCAGCACGTGACGCAGATCAGCCAGATCGCCGAGGTCTTGTCCGAGGTGGCCGACAACATCCACCTGCTGGCGCTGAACGCGACGATTGAAGCAGCCGGAGCGGGCAGCTATGGACGGCGGTTCGCGGTGGTCGCCCGCGAGGTGCAAGAGCTGGCCGACCGCGCCCGGCAGGCCAGTGCCCAGGTCCAGGGGCAGGTAACCGGCATACAAGCGGTGGCTGCGCGGGCGCTCGCCAGGCC
>JBBSEL010000412.1:0-4742 GCA_038239755.1 Chloroflexia bacterium
GCCTTCACCAATAGCCCGGTGGCAAAATGGCCGTTCGTGCGCGGTGTCGCCCTCCTGTGGGACAGCCTCACCCTGGGCGTGCGCGCCCTGCGCTTCTCCTCGGCGGTCTCTGAGGAAGGTGCCCCCACCGCAACACCTACCGCAAACGCATCGCCTGCCGCCGAAAGCACCGACTCCGAAATCCAAAATCCAAAATCCAAAATTGACGAGGCGCGCAAGACCTACATGACCCAGGCCAACGCCGGGGTCGTCGGCTCGATGATCGTCTCGCTGGCCTTCTCGGTGGCGATCTTCTTTGTCCTGCCGCTCCTGCTGGTCGGCTGGGCCGACCAGTGGATCCCCTCCGCCTGGGAAAGCAACGTGCTGGAGGGCAGCATCCGGCTCGCGCTCCTGCTGGGCTACATCTGGGCTATCGGGCGCGTGCCCGCTATCGCCCGCGTCTTCGGCTACCACGGGGCCGAGCATAAGACGATCAACGCCTATGAAGCCGGGGTGCCCCTGACTCCCGGCGAAGTACGGCCTTTCACTCTGATCCACCCCCGCTGTGGCACCACCTTCCTGCTGATCGTCGTCGTGCTGTCGATCCTGGCCTTCGTCCTGCTGGGCCGCCCGCCGATGATCTGGCGCATCGCCTCGCGCATCGTGCTGGTGCCGGTGGTGGCCGCCATCGCCTACGAGGGCATCCGCTGGGTCGCCGGGCACTTCGGCAACCCGCTGGTGCGGGCGATCATGGCTCCGGGCTTAGCCCTGCAACGGCTGACCACCCGCCCGCCCGACGACTCGATGCTGGAAGTCGGCATCGCCGCCCTGCAACGGGTGCTGGCCGCCGACGGCGTGGCCGTGGAACAGCCGGTGCCGGTCGGCAAGCCGATCCTGGCCGAACAAACCGCCGCCAGCACGACCCAGGCGCTATCAAGCACCGATCGCTGATCGCGGATCACCGATCACCGGGACCCCTGCCTGTTGACCGGGCTGCGAGTTACCAGTATAATAGGGGCAATTATGGGCACCGGGCGGTGCCGCTGTTGGCCCCCTCACCAAAGGACTGCCATATGGCGCTGGTTGGTAATCTGCGCGACTTTGGGTTGTCCGACTTCTTATACCTCGTGGACCGGGGGTATAAGACCGGTCGGCTGGTCCTCAAACGCCCCGGAGATGAGGCGTTCCTCTATTTCCAGAACGGCAAACTTGTCTACGCCTCGCACAACCAGACGGACGTGCGTCTGGGCGATCTGCTGATGCGCGCCGGAAAGATCACCCCGGAGCAGCGCAATTATGCCGTCCATCTCCAACAGACCACAGCGCAGACCAAGCCGCTGGGGCTGATCCTGGTCGAACTGGGATACATCAACCGCGAGGGCATCATCCGCACCGTGCGCAGCCAGATCGAGGAAACGGTCTATCGCCTGTTCGCCTGGACCGAGGGCGACTTCCGCTTCGAGCCAGACGTGATGCCGCCCCGCGAAAGTGTGACCATCCCGCTCAGCATCGAAAACGTGATCATGGAGGGCGTGCGCCGCATTGATGAGTGGTCGCGCATCCACGACCGCATCCCCACGCTGGATGTGATCGTGCGCTTTGCCGACCAGCCGACCGAGCGGGCCAAAGGGGTCAACCTCACCCCCGACGAGTGGCGCGTGTTCGCCCGGATCAACGGGACCGATAATATTGCGGCGGTGGTGCGGCTCACCGGGCTGAGCGAGTTCGACGTGTGCCGGATCGTCTATGGCTTTATCCAGGCCGGGTTGGTCGAGGTGGCGAAACCGCAGATCACGTTCGGGGTCAGCACGCGCCCGCAGGAGGGGGTCGCCACTCTTCCGGCGACCAACGGTAGCCCGGCTACGGCGGGAGCCACCAACGGGCGGTCGCCCGACCTCACTAACGCGGCACATGCGACGGCTCCGGCAGCGGCGGCCTTTGTTCCCCCGAAGCGCGGCCTGATTTACCGGCTGATCGAGCGGATCCGGCGGATCTAATCTAATCATCCCAATGGGCTGGGCTGTGGCGACTGATCGTATTGATCGTTAAGGAAGCATGGGTAGAGGATAAGCACTTATGGTAGCCAGGGAACGGGTACATACCGTCAAAATGGTCATCACGGGGGCCGTCAACTCGGGCAAAAGCCAGTTCATCCGCACGATCAGCGAGATAGAAGTGGTCTCCACCGAGCGCCGCGCCACCGATGAAGAAACTCGCCGCTTGAAGAAAGAGACGACAGTGGCGATGGACTTCGGGCGCATCGCCGTGGCCGACGACGTGGTGTTGCACCTATTCGGCACCCCTGGTCAGAAGCGCTTCGACTTCATGTGGGAGATCCTCTCCGAGGGCATGTTGGGCCTGGTGGTGCTGGTGGACAGCACCCGCCCCGACACCTTCCGCGAAACGTTGCGCATCATTGACTTCTTCAACTCCTACCGGCCCATGCCCTATGTGGTTGCCGCCAACAAACAGGACCAGGAAAACGCCTGGAGTCCCGACGAAGTGCGCCTGGCCTTGCGCTTGCCCAAAGATGTCAAGGTGATCCCGTGCATCGCCCGCGAAAAAGAACAGGTGAAAAATGTCTTGCTGGAGTTGTTGTACACAATTCTAGCCGTTGCCGAAGAATAATGGCCGCCCGGCGGCCCCGCACCCTATCTTTCAGGAGGACCTTTTATGCCCAGCCGTACAGATGAAATGGTTGCGCGACTCCGCAACCTGCAAGCCACCACACCCGATATCGAAGCGGCAGCGGTGGTCAGCGTTGACGGGCTGATTATGGCCTCGGCCCTGCCGCGTGACGTGGAAGAGGACCGGGTCTCGGCCATGAGCGCCGCTATGCTCTCGCTGGGTGAGCGGATCGCCATCGAGCTGGGCCGCGGCCAACTGGATCAGGTGTTCATCCGCGGCGAACGGGGCTATGTGGTGCTGATGTCGATCGGGGCGGAAGCCGTGTTGACCGCGCTGACCCGCCGCGAGGCGCGCCTGGGCGTGATCTTCCTCGACATGCGCCGCACCGCCGCCGAACTGAGCCGCCTGATCTAGGATCGGGTATAATAAAACGCGACGTGCTGGGGGCGGGCAGCCGTAGGCCCGCCCTTTGCTGTGCCCGGAATACTGCGTACTGCGTATTGCGTACTGCATATTTTGTGGTAGAGTATAGAGGGTACGTCGAGCGCAGGCGATTTAGTCGGCAGATATTCTGGCACCTAATGAGATCCGGTCATGCTGACCCAAGCTTTCATCCTGAGCGCAGCGATGTATCTTGCCAGGGCCACCAGGGTGTCAACAAAGATCGGCATCTTGCCCCCAGCACCCCTGACCGCCACGAAGATCCTTCGCTGCGCTCAGGATGACAGCGGTGGGTCAGCGTGCCAGTCGGCGCGCTCATACCAAGCAACTCACGCATCACGCTTCACGCTTCACGCAATTACGCGAATAGAAAGTAGTTAACCCAAATGGCGAAGAAGGTTATTGTGGCGATGAGCGGCGGGGTGGATAGCTCGCTGGCCGCCGCCTTGTTGTTGGAAGCGGGCTACGATGTGGTCGGCGTGCATATGCGCCTGCACGATCTCCATGCCGAGACGGGCACCCGCAGCAACGCGGCAGGGGGGCGGCTGAACCACGGCTGCTGCTCGGTGGAAGACGTAGACGATGCCCGCATGGTGGCCCACACCCTGGGCATCCCCTTCTATGTGCTCAATTTCGAGCCGGAGTTCCGCCGCTACATCATCGGCAACTTCATCGGGGAATATCGCAAGGGGCGCACGCCCTACCCGTGCCTGAACTGCAACCGCTACGTCAAGTTCGACGCGCTCCTGCACCGCGCCGATGCGCTGGGGGCCGACTACGTGGCGACGGGCCACTATGCCCGCATCCACCAGGACGAAGCAGGGCGCTGGCACCTGGGCCGGGCGGTGGACCGCAGCAAGGACCAGGCCTATGTCCTCTATCACCTGGGGCAGGCCGAACTGGGCCGCGTGCTCCTGCCGCTGGGCCTGTTGCCCAAGACGGAGGTGCGCCGCCTCGCCGCCGACCGGGGGCTGGTGGTGGCCGACAAGCCCGACAGCCAGGAGATCTGCTTCATCCCCGACAACAACTATCGCCACTTCCTGAACGAAGTCGCCCCCCAGATCAGCCAGCCCGGACCGATCCTGACCAACACCGGGGAGCAGGTCGGCACCCACGAGGGCATCACCGGCTACACCGTGGGCCAGCGCAAGGGCCTGGGCGCGCTCGGCCCGGAGCCGCACTACGTGCTGCGGCTCGACCCGGCCCGCAACGCCGTCATCGTCGGCACTACCGACGAATTGCAGGAGCATACCCTGGTGGCCGACGATGTGCATTTCGTCTCGGGCACCCTGCCCACCGAGCCGCTGGCGGTCACCGCCAAGATCCGCTATCGCGCCGCCGAAGCGCCCGCCCTGGTGACCCCCCTCGCCAATGGTCGCGTGCGGGTGGATTTCGTCACCCCCCAGCGGGCGATCACCCCCGGCCAAGCCGTCGTCTTCTACGGCGAGGACGAAGTGCTGGGCGGCGGCACCATCGACCGCGCCGGGGTGCAGGTGGACGAAGAAGCCGCCTGACAGCACCGGGCAACCATCATCACCCCTGAATAAGAAGCCGCCTCTGGCTGAGAGGCGGCGTCTTGCTGTTTGCTGAAAACCATCTCCCCATTCGCCAGTGTATATAGAGCAAAGGCCGTAAAAACACACCTGTTGCCAAACCGCGATGTAGGGGCAACGCCCACCGCCGGACGCCCCTAC
>JBBSEL010000413.1:0-4742 GCA_038239755.1 Chloroflexia bacterium
CGCTACGAAACACCTCGCCCCCGCTGAACCAGGAGATAAAGACGAGCGTGTCGGGTGCGGGCACGTCGAACACCTCGCCGTACATGGCTTATGAAGAGGATTGGAACAGAAATTCACGCCAGCAACGACTCACTGTAGTTGGCAAGGCCCCCGCCATCGGGGGCCTTGCCGCAGCACCTGCCTACCCGAGATACTCATCCGCGTTGGGGTTGCGCAAGGGCCGCAACGCCCCCTGCCGTAGCGCCTCCGGCAGCGTGAACTGGTAGCGCCCCAGCATGTTGATGTGCCCGCGCAGCAGCGGGGAGATGCGCGCCACATCTTCGGCGCGTACCTCCTGGCCGCTCGCCCGAATCGCCTCCAACGCCAGCGCCATGTAGCGCGTGTTCCAAATCACGATCATATTCAACACCAAGCCCAACGCCCCCAACTGATCCTCCTGGCCCTCCCGGTATTTCTGCCGCAACTCCCCGCGTTGGCCGTGGAACACCACCCGCGCCAGATCGTGCCGCCCCTCGCCCCGGTTCAGTTGCGTCAAGATCCGGCGCCGGTAGCTCTCGTCGTCCAGGTAGGTCAGCAGGTAGATCGTCTTGGCGATCCGCCCGACTTCGCCGATGGCGCGCGCAATGCTCGACGGGCGGTTCCCCAACTGCAAGGTGCGGATCAGATCCGAGGCCCGCACGGTACACAGCTTCAGCGACCCGGCCACGCGCAACAGGTCGTCCCAATTGCGGGCGATCACCTCCGTATGGATGCGGTGCCGGGCCAGCCCCTGGAGCACCCCATAATCGGCCGCTGGGTCGATCCGCCAGAAGCGGGTTTCGCCCAGGTCGGCCAACCGGGGGCTGAACTGGTAGCCCAATAGCCAAAACAGCCCGAAGACAATGTCGCTGTAGGCCCCGGTATCGGTGATGACTTCCCGCGGCTGGAGGCTGGTCTGCTGTTCAAGCAACCCTTCCAGGATATAGGGCGAGTCCTTGAGCGCGCCGGGCACGACCAGCCCGTGCAGCCCGCTGAACTGATTGCTGATGAAGTTGTAGTACGTCACGCCGCGCCCGTGCCCGAAGTACTTCTCGCTGGGCGCGGCATTGATCGTGCGCACCGGCACGACGAAGCGCAGGCCATCCGCCGAGGCGACCTCCCCGCCACCCCAGGCGGCGACCAGGGGCAAGCCGGCATGGTAGTCCACCAGGCGGGCGTTGGCCCGCGTCAGGGTTTCGGCGCGCAGGTAGTTTTGCCGAATCCAGCCCAGGCGGCTGCGCGTCAGCGCCGGCTGGTCGGCGCGGGCCAGCGGTTCCAGCCCGATATTACAGGCTTCCGCCAGCAAGATGGCACACAAACTCAGGTCGCGGTCGGCCACCCGCGCCTGCCCCTCGCTGATATGGGTGAATTCCTCGGTCATCCCGGTCCACGCAGCCACTTCTTGCAAGACTTCCGGCAATTCCACTTCCGGCAGGCGCGCCACCACCTGTTTGCGCAACGTCTTCAAGCTCGCCGGCTCGACGAGTTTGTCCAGCGGGGTCAGCACCAGGCGATCCTGCCCATCCTGCTGCTCGATGCGCACGGCGTCATTCTGCGGCCAGCGCGCCGCCGTCTGGCGGTAGGCTTCATCCAGTTGCCTGGTCAGCGCGGCGATCTCGGCCTCGGGGGTACGCTCGTGGTTGAGCGTGCGGCAGACATCCGGCCGTAACGCTTCCCAGGCCGGGCCGGTCAGCAGCCGCGCCCGGGGATCGCCCCAGCGTTCGCTGCCATCCACAAACACATCGCGCCGCCGCAGCCCATCCTGTAAGCGGTCTAACGTGCAGAAGGTATAATAGCGTTCATCGACGGAGCCGCGTGCCCCATAGACGAACCGCCGCCAGGGCCGGGTGACGACGGCGGGCGGCGCGGTGCGCAGCCGGGGACGCGGCGGCTTCTGCTCGCGGCGCGCCAAAAAGGCCCAGGCATCCAGGACCGGCTGGCCGGCGGTATTGCCGGCGAAGGCAATGGTCGGCAGCAGCAGCGGCAGGAAGCGCCGTACCGTGCTGTAATGGGTGAGCAGGTTTTCGTAATAATGGTCATTGGGGTGGCGGGCCAGGGTCCCGACCACCTGCATGGCCGTCAGCAGGCGCGCGCGGGAAATGCGGGCAAAGGCCGTGCCACGCACCTCCGCGTCTTCACAAGTGAGGTCGCACAG
Organism: Chloroflexia bacterium; assembly: GCA_038239755.1. Taxonomy (GTDB): domain Bacteria; phylum Chloroflexota; class Chloroflexia; order QHBQ01; family JAICKM01; genus JBBSAN01. The sequence goes on from JBBSEL010000413.1 coordinate 2,174, forward strand.
CACCTCGCAAGCGGCCCGTAATTGGAGGGCCGCCTCGTCGAATTCCGGCAAGCGGCGCACCCGCTCCTGCTGGCCCTGGCGTTCGGCCTTCCCCAGCAACATATGGATTACGATGTCGAGCACGTCGAGCGCATCGTCCTGGGCGGTGGTGGTCAGCACATGGGCAAAGGCCAGCAGCGTGGCGAGTTTGCGGTCGTCCGCCAGGTCCTCCAACGCGCCGGCGCGGCTGGTCAGCGCATAGCGGGCCAGCGTTTTGAGGCGCGCGGGCGGCAGGCCGGCCAGCCGTAGCTCGCCGACACCGACGGCGCGCACCTCCTGCAAGCGGCGCAACGCCTCGACCAACCCGGTGCTGCTCGGCTGGGTTGGCGCGGCGCGCAAGCGATCAAAGGCGGTTTGGTGCCGGCCTGTCGGCACCACCAGCAAGTCCAGCAGGCGGGTGCGTTGCTCGGCCGTCGGAATGCGCGCCAGCGCGCGCCAGATACGCTCGGCGGCGCGGTCGCGCACCTGAGCAATGAGGCGCTCCAGCACGGTCACACCGGGCAACAGGATCTTACGGTCCACGCACCAGGCGGTCGCCAGGTCGAAGAGCACAATGGGCCGCTCAGCACTGAGCCAGGCGCGCGTGTAGAGCCAGCGCACCAATTGGAAGTGGTGCGGCTGGGCGGTGAAGGGGCGGTAGCCATAGTGCCGGGCAATTTCCTGAGCATGCTCATAATGGGTGGTGCTGCGGGTGCTGTAGCGGCTCAAACAGTTAGGGTCCCCGATCCCGAGCTGGGCGGCCAGGTAGCTCACCACGTTGAGGGGTACAGCCGTGGGCGCGGAGAGAAACGTGCCCAGAAAGCGCACCGTACCGAGTTGTACGGCGAAGCCCAGGCGATTGGGATCGCTACGGCGCAGATCGATGAGCCCGCGATCCGGATCATCGAGGTGAAAATAGCGGGCGAGTTGATCGGTGGAGGGGTCCGCGGTGTAGCGGCCATAGCGGCGCGCCTGGTCGGGGGTCAGGAATTCGACGGGCATGGATCAGGGTCCTTTCTATATAGAAGGGGGGTGACTCGCGCAGGAAGAGGATTCCTGCTAGAATGCTCATTACAGCAGGAATCCCCGTGCGCACGCAGACCAGCCACGCACGACGTAGGGAGCTACTACAAGAGGGGCATTTTATCATTATAGCAGGAATCAGGAGTCGCGATGCCCGAGGCTGCGGACCGATCCACCGTGCGCGGTTTGATGGCCGCCTTTTTAGCGGATTTAGCGCACGCCAACCGCTCGGCCCATACCCGCTGTGCTTATGCGGCTGACCTGGCCCAATTTGCCGCGCAGGCCCCGCCTACCCTGGAGGCGCTGACCACCGAAGTCTTACGAGCCTTCTTTGCCACCCTGACCCACCTGAGTCCCGCTGGGCGGGCGCGCAAGCAGGCCGCACTCGCCAGTTTCCTGAGCTGGGCGGTGCGCCAGGAGGTGCTGGCGGCCAATCCCATGGATCGCATTGAGCGCGTCAAGCCCGATCCGCCGCAAGTGCGGGGGCTGGAGCGGACGCAGATCGAAGCGATTCTGGCGCAGATCCCCCGCAGCCGGCTGCGCGACCGGGTGCTGTTTCGCCTGATCGTAGAGACGGGGGTGCGGATTGGCGAAGCCCTGGCAATCCAAGTGGAGGATCTCGATCTGACGCTCGACGATGAGCATGTGCGGGTGGTGGGCAAAGGCAACCGGCGGCGGACGGTGTTGCTCGATGATAGCCGGCTGGTGGCCGAGTTGCGCAGCTACTTGCGGCGCAGCGGCTACCAGCATGGGGCACTGTTCCGGGCGGAGAAGAATTATCAGGGCGGGCCATTACGCTACCAATCGGTGCAAGCGCGCTGGGCGGCGTACTGCCAGCAGGCGGAGGTGGCGTGTACGCTGCACCAACTGCGCCATACGCATGCGACGGAGTTGGTCAACGCCGGAGTCAGCTTGGCGACCATTCGCAAGCGGTTGGGCCACCAGAACATCCAAACCACCCTGCGCTATGCGGAGCAGACCGATAGCACCGCCGATGCCGAGATTCGAACCTGGCGCCGGCAGCGCACCCAGAAGCTCTAACGGCCGCTACCAACCCGCGACCTATTCGACCAGTGATAGTAGCTGGCGTAAATTTCTGTTCCAATCCTCCTCACAAGCCTGGTTGAAGGCGGCCCGCACGGCCACCTGCCCCGCCTTCAGCACCAACGACGGTCGCGCCTGCCCGATCACCGGCGGCAGCACCTCCTGCAGCACCCGCTGCGCCATCTGCTGTGGCCACGATCCCGTCGGCGCAGCTCCGTATCCGGCTGGGCTATAATCGCCGTAGTCATCCGGCAGACCGTAGCCGCCATAGCCCCCCGGCCCCGCGTAGCCGGCGGGCGTATGGTAGCTCCTGAATCCAGCGGGGGAATAGCTGCCCGCCGGCCGTGCCGGCAAGACCGCACCCCGGTCGCCGGCCCCACCGGCGTAGCCCGGCCCACCGCCGAGCGCGCCTACCGCCGCCCTTGCCGGCGGCGCGCCGTCCGTCGCACCCGCCGGCCGGCCGCGCTGCCACCAAGCCGGCGCA
>JBBSEL010000414.1:0-4740 GCA_038239755.1 Chloroflexia bacterium
CTCAGCTCGAAGCCGGGAATCTGGATTTCCTCCTCGCGCGTGCGGGCGAGAAAACCGTTGGCGACGAAATCTTTCCCTTCCCGCGAGATGTTCTGTAATCCGCCGACGGCGACATGGTGATTTGTCAGTACCAGACCATCGGGAGAAATGAACGCGCCCGATGCGCCGATCCGCACCGATGCCAGCTTTGAGGTGATTGATCCGAACGCGACTCCGACCCCGGCGGGTGATACCCTGGCAACGCCGTCGCCTAATCCTTAGATCGAGAGAGCTTATCTGTGAAGAAATTACCGTTGTTTTTGGCCCTGTTATTCCTCCTCCCTGTGCTGGCCGCGTGCGACTCCGGCGGCAGCGGGAGCAGCGCGGCTTCGGCCACCCCCGCCGCCGTCACCAGCAGCCCGCAGGGGCGCATCGTGACCGCCAATCAGGGGGCCGATTCGCTCAGCGTGATCGATGTAGCGACCGATCAGGTGGTCGCCACGATTAAGACCGGGGCGCAGCCGCATCATGTGGTGCCCAGCGTGGACGGCAAGACGCTGTGGGCGACGCTCTATAAAGAAAACCGCCTCCAGGTGTTCGACGCGACCACGCTGCAAGAGGTCGCTTCGGTAGACGTGGGTGCCTCGTCTGATGACCTGACCTTCAGCCCCGATGGCAGCCGCCTCTATGCCAGCCTGGGCAACAGCGATATGGTGGCCGTGGTGGACCCGGTGGCGCGCAAGCTGCTGACCAAAGTGGGGGTGGGCCGCACGCCGCACGGGGTGAAGGTGCGTCCCGATGGTAAGGAGTTGTATGTCACCAACACGGCGGAGAATACGGTGTCGGTGATCACCCTCGATGGCGACCCGAAGATGGCCGTGACTTTCAAAGTCGGGGCCGACCCGTTCGAGGTCACCTTCAGCCCCGACGGTAAGTTCGCCTATGTGAGCAACTTCCTGGGCGACTCGATTGCCGTGATCGACACCGCGACACGGGCGCTGGCGGGCACCATCCGGGCAGGTAAACAACCCGCCATGCTGGCCTTTGTGCCCGGTACTGCCAACCCGCTCCTGTGGGTCGCCAACACCGGCACGCAGGAAGTATGGGTGATCGACCCGGCGACGAAGAAGGCGGTCCAGCGGATCCCGGTGGGGCAGGGTGCCCACGGCGTGATCTTCAGCGACAGCGGCAAGGCCTACATCACCAATACCAACGATGCGACCGTTTCGGTGATCGATGCGGCGACAATGGCCGTGCGGACCACCATCGCGGTGGGGGTCAATCCCAACGGGTTGTGCTTTGTCCCGCCCGCGAAGTAGGGACGAGTTGCGAGTTGCGAGTTGTGAGGGTGGGGATGCGGCGTGTGAGTAGGCGACGGTATGTGGAGGCCGGGCTGCTGGTCGGGCTGCTGATCACGCTGTTGCTGGGGCTGGGTCGCCCGGCGGCGGCGCATGGCGGCACGGTGCGGCTGGACGGTGATTATGGCTCCTACCATGTGATCGCCGCCACCGGGCCGGGCACCAAGGCGGGCGATCTGGTCCTGACCGTGGTCCTCAGCACGGTGGACAAAGGCAACGGCACGGCGATCACCCCGATCCTGGGGGCGGTGGTCAGCGCCACCTTCACCCTGACCGGCACCACCCAGGCCCCGGTGACCTACGCCCTGCCGACCGAGCCGACGCTGGGTGAGTTCGGCTATTACGAGCATATCGTCACCGTCCCCGGCGACGGCGATTGGCTGGTGCGGCTGGACGTAACCAGCCCCACCGGGACCGCCTCGGCCCAGTTCCCGGTCACGCTCCGCACCCCTCCGGCGGTGCTGCAAAACGGCTGGGTGCAGTGGGCGATTTTGCTTTTGCCGATCCTGGCCGCGTTGGCCGTCCTGGCTTATCTCTGGCGCGGTCGCCGCCCGCCCACCGGGGCGACTTCCTAAGCCTATGCCACCTTCTGCCAAGCGCCGCCCGTCGCCGCCGCCCGCTCGCCCGCCCGCCCGCCGGGGGGGGCCACCCGCCACGCGGCGGGTCCCGCCCGACCGGCTCTTGCTGGCCGGGGGGGCGTTGCTGTTCCTACTGGCGGCGGGGGTGGTGGCCTGGGGGCTGGGGGTGCGCCCGCCGTTTGCCCTGCCCGACAGCGGCCCCGGCCCGGCCCGCGCCTGGTTCAGCCCCACCCTGACCAGCGCGGTCGAACTCGCCGCGCCGTTGCGAGTCGAAGCCGATGTGCCCGACCCAGAGCCGAATCGCACCGGCCCGCGCCCCTTGCCCTATGTCTATGTGGGCCTCCTCGACGCGGCGGGGCAACCGGCCATCTACGGGACGGGACCGACCGACCCGCAGTCGATGTTGCTGCGCGGCTTGCCCGCCGTCTGGGGGGTCGAGATCAGCGCGCCCACAGTGCCCGGCACCTATCACATCCAGCTTCTGATCCACACCGGCACCCAGCCCACCCAGACGGTGGACCTGGCGACCCCGTTGCTGACGGTCGTCACCCCCACCACGCCGCTGCGCTCCGGCTTTGTCTATGACCGCGACGGCAACCTGTGGCTGATCGGCAGCGACGGGGTCCGTTCGCGCAAACTGACCTTCTATCCCCGTAGCGAACAGGCCAGCGAGCCTAGCTGGGCACCCGACGGCAGCCAGATCGCCTACGTCCACGCGCTGCCGGTGCCCGGTGTGGTCTTGCCTGTGCGCGAGATCTGGAGCGTCCGCCCCGACGGCAGCGACAACCGCCTGCTGGTGCCGCATGGGCCGGGCGAAGACCTGCTCTATCCCGCCTGGACCCCCGACGGCGCGCAACTGCTGGTCACCGTGGACCGGGTGGTGGACCCGACCACCGGTGGCACCCCAACCGTGGACCGCATCGATCAGGGCCGCGAAAGTTGGACGGTAGACGCGGTGACCCTGGCCGACGGCACCCGCCACCCGCTCCTGACCGATGCCCGGATGGCCGACGTGAACCGCGACGGTAAGCAATTGGTCTACGTGGGCCTGCCTCCCAGCCGCTCCGAGACCGAACAGACCCTCACCCGTACGCTCATGCTGGCCGACCGCGACGGGGGCAACCCGCGCGTGCTGGTCCCCGGCGAGGTCTTCCAGGACATCCAGACCCCGCGCTTCTCGCCCGATGGGCAACAGATCGCCTTCGCGGCGGTCAACCCCGGCGGTTGGGAGGGTGGCGCGGCCCCCGATCTCTTCTCCTTCCTGGCCCTCCCAGTACGGGCTAACGGCGTGCCCTGGGACATCTACACCATAGACGTGGCCGGGGGCACCCCGCGCCGCGTGACGCACTTGCAAGCCGACCTGCCCACCCTCGCCTGGGGGGCCACCGCCGACCAACTGGCGGTGCTGACCGAGCGGGGCCTCTTCCTGGGGCCGTTCGATGGCCCCAACCCGCGCACTATCGGCCCCGGCGTCCTCCACGGCGGCCTCAGTTGGTACGCCCCCTGAGTATTCCTCGCCGCCGTCTCGCCTTTTGCACCATGCCCTGTTGGGGCGCGCCGCAGCGGGCCGCATGTGCTATAATACCGCCACATGTCATCGCTGAACTGAACACGGTCACCGGCACAACAGGTGCAATAAGCACGGCAAGGGGTGGAGATGGGCGGATTGCTCGACCGGCTCAGGCGCATCTGGTCGCGCTCCTTAAGCGTGAAGCTGCAAGCGATGCTGCTGTTCAGCGTCGTCTGGCCCCTGTTGATCTTCCTGATCGTCTACAGCCTGATCGGCAACCCCTGGATCGCGGCGGGGGCGCTGCTGGTGGTCGGTGTGCTGATTGTGGTGGTCGGCAATCGCTTTATCCGGCAGTTGATCGCCCCCCTGAACGAGCTGAACAACCAGCTCCGGCTAACCGCGGCGGGCGATTTGCGCCGCCACCTGCCCAGCCCCACCGTGCAACGCCAGCAAGCCGCCGTCACCGCCTTTATTAATGAGCGGATGGACGCGATCCTGATCGCTGCCGTCGATAGCCAGGAAATGATCCCCACGATGCGGGCGGCGTTGCAGACGGGCATCCCGGTGATCGCGGTCGATTCTGGCCTGGCCGATCCCGATGCGGTGACCGCACTGGTGGAAACCGACAACTATGCCGGGGGCCAGCAGGCCGCCGAGGCGCTGATCGCCCTGCTCCATGGGCAGGGGCAGGTGGCGATCCTCAGCCTGTCGCGCGCCCAGATCCATATCGTGGAACGCGAAGCGGGCTTTCAGGCCGCGCTCTCCGCCGCGCCGGGGATCGAGGTTGTCAGCCTCCAATATACGCTGGGCGATGCCAGCCTCGCCCAGCAGGTGACGGAAGACCTGCTGGCCCGCTATCTTCATCTGGCCGCTATCTACACCACGTATGAAGACGCCGCCCTCGGCGTGATCGCGGCGCTGCGGCGGCGGGGCACGTCGGGCGACCGCGTGCGGGTGATCTGCTGGGATACCGCGCCCGACGAGGTGGTGGCGCTGCGCGAGGGCCTGATCGACGGGCTGATCGTGCAGAATGTGGCGCTGCTGGGGCGGCGGGCTATCGAAGCCGCTGTGACCGCCGTCGCCGGGCAGCCCCTCCCCCGGCGGATCAAGCTGCCCACCCACCTGATCACGGCGGCGACCCTGACCGACATGCCCGGCTTGCTGCGGGCCGATTTGGAGCGTGCCGATGCGCGGCCCCCGGCTCCGGCGGGGATCTATCGCCTGGGCTACGCGGGCAAAGGAACGAAGTCGGATTTCTGGAAAACGCTCCAGGCCAGCACGGACCAGACGGCGCACACCTACGGCGCGACGGTCA
>JBBSEL010000415.1:0-4729 GCA_038239755.1 Chloroflexia bacterium
AACTGGTGGAACTGTTCGTCCGCGACGTGATCGGGACGGCGTAGGCGGGGACCGCGCCCCTACCCTTTGTCCCCTGTCCCCTCCCTGCCCCGGTGGCGAGGGACATTTGTTTGCCCGCCGTCGGCGTGGGATCGTGCCCGACCACCCCTCACCCCTGTCCCCTCTCCCCGCTCACGCGGCGGCGAGGGGGATTCGCCCTTTAACCGCTTCTAAAACTCACACCACTCGCTGCTCGCTGCTCGCTGCGCAGTCCTCAGTCCTCGGCCTTATCTGCTTCGCGTTCGCGGGCGGCTTGTTCGAGGCCGGGGCGAGCCTGGGCGATAGCGCGTTCGGGGGTGGCGGGATAGATGTAGTCGATGAAGACTTTGATCGCGGCGGCGGTCGGCACGGCCAGAAGGATGCCCAGGATCCCGGCGACGGCCCCTCCGGCCAGCACGGCAAAAATGGTGACGATGGGGTGGAGTTCAACGGCACGGCCCACAACAAAAGGGATGACCAGTTGGTCTTCGGCCTGGCGCAAGATGAAGTAGAGGATGAGTACGCCCACCGCCATCCCCGGTCCGCCGCCCGGCTGGGCCAGCGCGACCCCGGCGGCGATCACCGCCGCGATGATCGGGCCAAGCAGCGGCATCACTTCCAGCACGCCGCTGAGGAGCGCAATCGCCAGCGCATAGCGCAGACCAAAGATAAAGTGCAAAGCGATCCAGGTCACGGCGGACATGATTGCGATGAGGAAAAGCTGGCCGCGCAGATAGGCCCCCAGCACGGTATGGATCCGCCCGGCCATCAGCCCGGCCACCGGGCGCGAGTCGGCGGGTAGGAACTTGAGGATATAGGCCCCCAGCTTGGCCCCGTCTACGATCAGGTAGAAGCTGACAAAGACCACCAGCAGCATATCCAGTAGCCGGGACACAATCATTTCGCCGATGTGTAGCACCCCGCTTGGGTCGCCCTGGACGCCCACAATCGCCGCGTCCAGCCGCGCCGCCAGGGTGTGGGCATCGTATTGCTGCCCCAGCACATCAATCGGGCCGTTGCCGAGCAGTTGCCGCAGGCCGTTCTCGACCAGGCTTGGCCCCTGCTTGTTCAACTCCAGCGCCTGGTTGATCAATGTGCGCGCCCCCAGATACAACGCGCCCCCGATCAAGGCCAGCACCAGCAGATAGATCAGCCCGGCCACCAGGGCACGCGGCCAGCCCAGCCGCGTCTGCGCCGCCGTGATCACCCCGGTGAAGATGTAGGCGATGATCCCGGCGATGATGAACGGACCCAGCACCGACCGCGCCTCGTAGAGAAAGACCAGCAGCACAGCGAAGATCAGCCAGCGCTGCCAGCTTTGCAGATGGACCGGGCTCACCAGGCTAGAGATAGCGGATCGCGCCGCATTCCGTGCTGCGTGGTCCGTTGGCGGCGCGATGTCTTCGGCGGGGCGCGCGGGGGTCGGTTGTGCAGTCTCCAAACGATCTACTCCTTCAGGGCACGTAGCAAGCCCTCAAACGAAATCGGCGGCCAGGGTGCCCCCCGCTTCGCCAGGTACTCGCGGGCCTTGCGCCGCCCCAGCAGCATAAACTGGATCAGTTGCACCGGGTTCGTGGCATGGGGCATCTGATCATCCGCCGGGCTGCCGGTGCCGGTCACGAAGGCGGCGGGGCGGAACACCGGCTGCCCGCCCTCGTCCAGCAATTCCCCTTTGATCATCAGCTCATATTGATCTTCCAGCACCGGACTATGGCGGTGGAAGAGCAGGCAGGCCAAACCCTGTTGCCCTATGATCAACGGAGGCGGGGCGGTAAATGTGACTAATTCCCGCACATCATCAAACTGGACCGTGCAACGCACGCTGAGCGGGTAGCCGTCGGCATCCACCACGGTCAGCACGCCGTTCGTATAGGCCCGTGCCCGCACCACCAGCAGCTTATTCCACATGACGTACCTCTACTTCGGTGGGGGGTTGGGTGAAATCGCGGTGCGGCCAGACCAGGATGCGGCGCGGTTGCACGAACACGGCGATCCGCTGGAAATAGAAGAGGAACAGCCGCCGGGCCAGCCCGTTGCCCACATATTGGCGGGCCGACGGCTGGCGGCGCGTGCTCTCCACGAAGATGTCGATGGCAAGCTGCTGGTATTCGTCCTTCACCATCTCATCCACCGTGGCGTCGCCCTGCACCAACACCGCCGGGGGATCGGTCAGCCCCGATCCGGTGGGGTCGGAATAGAGCAGCCCCACCTTCGGATTGCGCCGGGCATTATAGGTCTTGACCGGGAAGGCAATCGAGGAGGTGAGGACGATCCGCCCCTGCGGCACATCGTAATAGGGCAGATTGGGCCAGGTCAGGGGTTGGCCCCCTTTGTTGATTGTCGTGATCTCGCAGGTGAAAAAGTGGTGGAGGACGGCTTCGACCTCGGACGGTAAGCGTAGTGCGGACATAGCTTCCTCCTGTAAACCGGGGCGAAACGTGAAACGTGATGCGTGATGCGTGATGCGTATTGCATATTGCGTATTGCGTCGAGCTGATCCCTGGTCCCTGATCCCTTGTCACGCCTCACGTTTCACGTCTCACGTTTCACGTCTCACGTTTCACGCCTCACGTTTCACGCCTCACTCGCCATATGGTGCCCAGATATTCTTCACCTGCGTCGCCTCGCGCAGGAAGTCGGGACCGTCGCCTTGGGCGGGAGTGGTCCAGGCGCGGGGATGGCCGTAGTTGACCCAGGTGCGCTTCATGTTGCCTGCCGAGGCCAGTTCGACCATACGGCTACCCTCGGCGCTGCCGAAGTACCAGACCGCGTCCACGTCGTCATGCTCGGCCAACACCTTAAGCAACGTGTCGCGGGGGCCAGTAACGATGTTGACCACGCCGCCGGGGAGGTCGGAGGTGTCCAGCACCTGATAGAAGTCGGTGGCACTGAGCGGGTACGACTCCGACGGGACGACGACGACGGTGTTGCCCATCGCAATCGCCGGGGCCACGCAGGAAACGAAGCCCAGCAGCGGCCCCTCGTCGGGGCAGGCCAGGCCGATCACGCCAACCGGTTCGTTGATGGCGACGGTCAGCCCGCGCAACGGGGTGTGGTGGACGTTGCCATCGTACTTGTCGGCCCAGGCCGCGTAGGTGAACAGGCGGCCCACTGTGGCTTCGACTTCGGCGGCGGCAGCGGCCTCGGTGCCCCCGGTCTGGCGGCGGATTTGCGCGGCGAATTCAGCGGTGCGGGCGGCCAGGTTCTCCGCGATATAGTAGAGGATCTGGGCGCGGGCGTGCCCGGTGCTGAACTGCCAGTTTGCCGCCCCGTGGGCTGCTTCCACCGCGTTGCGGATGTCCTTGCGGTTGCCCTCGCCCACCTGCCCGATCACCTGCCCATCGGCCCCGCGCACATCCCGGCTGTAGCCCGAATCAGGCCGCGCCTGCTTGCCGCCGATATACATCTTGGGGGTGCGGTCGATGCGAGGGGTTAGGGGTTGGGGGTTGGGGGTTGGTGCTTTGCCCTTGTGGCCGTTGCCGTTGGTGGGCGCTTCGGGGGCGAGGACGCTGTGCTCCGCTGCCTCATCCGCTCCGCCATCTGACCCCTGATCCCTGATCCCTGACCCCCGTTCCGCTTCCCACGCAGGCTGCACATACTCATACAGCCCCTCGCGCCCACCCTCGCGCCCAAAGCCACTCTCGCGGTAGCCGCCGAAGCCGCTGGCCGCGTCGAACATATTGGTGCAGTTGATCCAGACGGTGCCCGCCTTGATCTTGCGTGCCGTGTCGAGGGCCAGGTTCAAATTGTCGGTCCACACGCTGGCGGCCAGGCCGTAGCGGGTGTTGTTCGCCAGGGCGACGGCCTCGGCGGGGGTGCGGAAGGTCATACTGACCAGCACCGGGCCGAAGATTTCGATCTGCGCCACCGTATCGGCGGGTGACACGTTAGCCAGCAGCGTCGGCGGGTAGAAGCAGCCCTCGGTGGGGCAGGCCCACGACGGCTGCCACAGGGTCGCCCCTTCCTGCGTGCCCAGTTCGACCAGCCGGGTGATCTCGCTCAACTGCTGGGGCGAGACAATCGCCCCGATATCCACTGCTTTGTCCAGCGGGTCGCCAATCCGCAGTTTCTCCATGCGGGCGCGCAGCCGGACGATCAGCCGCTCGGCCACATTTTCTTGCACCAGCAGGCGCGACCCGGCGCAGCAGACCTGCCCCTGGTTGAACCAAATCGCATCGACTACCCCTTCGACCACGCTATCCAGGTCGGCATCGTCAAAGACGACGAACGGCGACTTGCCGCCCAGTTCCAGCGATAGGCGCTTGCCGGTGCCTGCCGTGGCCCGGCGCAATTGCCGCCCCACATCGGTCGAGCCGGTGAAGGCGATTTTGGCAATGTCGGGGTGGTTGACGATGGCATCGCCCACTTGCCGGGCGTCGCCGGTGACGATGTTAACCACACCGGGCGGCAGGCCCACGCTCTCGCAAATCTGGGCGAAGAGGAGGGCGGTGAGCGGGGTATATTTGGCGGGCTTGAGCACCACCGTGTTGCCCGTCGCCAGGGCGGGGGCGATCTTCCAGGCCATCATCAGGAGGGGGAAGTTCCAGGGGATGATCTGGCCGACCACGCCGAGGGGCCGGTAACCCGGCAGTTCGCTCTCCATCAGTTGCGCCCACCCGGCGTGATAATAGAAGTGGCGGGCGACCAGGGGGATATCAATATCGCGGGTCTCGCGGATCGGCTTGCCGTTATCCAGCGACTCGATCACGGC
>JBBSEL010000416.1:0-4723 GCA_038239755.1 Chloroflexia bacterium
CGCCACAGGGGTAACCGCCGATTATGCCCCGCGTGCTCAGCCGTTCGATCCAGAGGGCGAAGGTGCTGCCGGGCGGGACATCCTGGAACGTCTGCTGGGTGCTGGGGATCACGTCCGCGAAGCCCGCCGACTCGGAGACGATTTTGCTGACCTGCCCGCGTGTCACGTTGTTGGCGGGCCGGTAGTATGCACCGGGGCACGGCTCGCCGGGGCCGCCGCAGGGATAGCCGCCGACGATCCCCCGGCAGGCCAGGCAGCGGATAAACGTGTAGAACGTGTTACTCACGGGCACATCCACGAACGCCACGGTGCAGGCGGTCGGTGGCGGGGTTGCGGTAGTGGTCGCCGTGGCCGGAATCCCGGTGGGAGTGGGGGTGGTGATGGGAGTGCGGGTCGCCGTCGCCGTGGGCGGGGTGCCGGTCACGGTGGGGGTTGGGCTGGCCCCCGCCGGCGCATCGGGCAGCGGCCAGGCAAAGGCCCCCCGGCTACGGGTCCACAGCGAAAGGGTGGTGAAGCCGCGATCAATGGACATATCCCAGATCATAACGTTGGGCAATCCAGCCTGGAAGCGCTGCCAGGTCGGCGGGTTGGCGCTGATGTCGTCGGTGTAGTAGAGGCCCCAATCGCTCCCGGCGAAGACTTGCTGGGGAAAGCGCGGGTTGGCGAGGATCGTGTTGATCGGGATATCGGGCAGGTTGCCGCTCTTGTTCAGCCAGGTTGAGGCTGCACAGTTGGCGGTGCAGGTGACCTGGAAGACGTGGCCGGGCGTGCTGGGGGTGTTGGCGGCAAACCCGCCCACGGAGGCATAGCCGGTGGTGGGGATCTGCGGGTCGGTCGTCACGTCGAGGATCGGGCGGTTGGGCAGCAGGGCGTTGCCGCCGCTCACGTCCACCCAGGTCGCCGGGTTGCCGGTGCCCAGGCCAAAGCCGTACTGGACCTTGCCATCGCTGGTGCCGACGATGGCCGTAGTGGATAGGCTCACCGCGTAGCTCAACTGATTGATCGTCCCGCTGAAGTCGGGGCTGATTTTGACCCAGTTGCCGTCGCCGGTCAACGTCTCGCTGACGGCGGTGGAGCCGACGATCATGTGGGTGCAGCCGGTGGGCGGGCAGTCGTATTTGTATAGCTCATAGGGCGTGATGATGCTGCGTCGAGCCGAACGCCAGCCGCCGGTGATCTCCGTGTAGCCCCCGACCGGGCCGTTGCTGGACATGGCGATGCGCCCCGCGTTGAACTCGACGTACCAGCGCTGCCCCAGCACCGGTTCGATGCGGGACCAGAAGCCATCGCCACCGTAGATTACGTTCCAGTCAACCGTGCTCGGGCTGCCCGACCACTGGGCCACGGCGGAACCGTTGTCCTGCATCCCCCCGGCAGCGGCGGGCTGCGCGCTGGTGGCGAAGTCGGCGCTGATATCGCCGGAATAGAACTCCAGGGTGCTGAGGCTGTCGTTCAACTCGCTCCAACTGGTGCCCCCGTCGGTGGAGGTGTAGGCTCCACCGTCGGTGCCCGCCAGCAAGGTGGTGGACGAGCCGGGGGCAAAGACGATGGCGTGGTGGTCGGGGTGGGACTGTGCGCCGGAGCTATAGCTACAGGTCACCGCGTTGAACGTGTGGCCGCCATCGGTGGATTTCCACAGGTCGTAGGTATCAATAAGTACCAGATCGGGATTGCTGGGGTCCACCGCGACAGCCTGATCAAACCAGTTCTGGGGGAAATCGCCCGGTGCGCCGGGACAGGGGAGCAATCCGGTCTGGTCCGACCGCTGCTCCCAGGTGGTGCCGCCGTCGGTGGTACGCCAGACGCCCAATTGCCCGCCCACCAGCCGCCCGCCGCCGGGCCGGGTCGCCTGCACCTGGGCGTAGATGGTGATGTTGGCGCTGCCGGGGCCGATGGTGCTGGGGGCGAAGGCCAGGTCGATGCGCCCCAGCACGTTGCCGCCCGTTTGGTAGCCGGGGATGCCGCTGCCCGTCCCGGCGGGCCAACCGTTGGTGGGGGTGGTCAGCAGCGTCCAGTTGGCCGGGCAGCCGCTGGCGGGCAGGGTGGCCTGGTAGATGCCGTTGGCCCCGTTCTCGGCCATCGTCACCGATTGGACGGTGAAGGTGAAGCCGCGTGTGCCCTGGGCGACGTAGAGGTCGGTGGCCGTGCCGGTGTCGCGCAGCAGCAGGCCGGTCACTTCCTGGCGCTCGGTGGCCGTGTAGGCATTGGTATAGCAGGGGCCGCTCCAGTTCGCGCCCCGGTCATACGAGAAAAAGAGGCCGGTCTTGGTTCCGGCGATGAGGTTCTGGGCGTTGCGCGGGTCCACCCGCACCTTGCCGATGGCCTGGTCTTCGGGCAGGGTGCCCGGTGGCCCTGGATAGGGGGGAGTGAACACGCCCGCGCCGAGGGTCGTCCAGGTGGTGCCCGCGTCGGTGCTGTGCAGGATGCCGGCGCTGCCGTATTCGGGCAGGGTATAGTTCAGATCGCCGGTCCCGGCGTAGATGACGTTGTGATCATGCGGGTCAATCGTCAGGTCGCCAATGCCGATAGTGGAGATGGCCGGGCCGTCGGTGGCCGGTGCCCAGGTGGTGCCTGCCGAGCAGCAGTTAGTTGTTTTCCAGACGCCGCCGCCCGCTGCACCCAGGTAGGCCACGCTGGGCTGCACCGGGTCAAAGACCATCGTGTTGATCCGCCCTGACGTGGCCCCGATGTACCAGTTCAGCGGGGCCGGACCCAGGAGGGTAAAGCGGGTGGGGTCCAGCGCCAGGGGTGAGATCCGGTTTGTCGGGTTGTAGATCACCTGCCCGGTAGGCACGCCGCGTGTCACCTGGCGATCTTGCGCCTGGGCCGCCTGGATCCAGGCCGGATCGAAGCGCCCGGTGGGGTAGGTGAGCCGGTCGTGCCAGTAGGCGGCCATCTGGGCCAGCCCGGCGGCTCCTTCGCCACCTGCCGCTTCGGGCACCGCAGCGTAGCGCAGTTCTTCAGCTTCCTGGGCATTGGGTGGGGCGGGCTTCGGGGCGGGCGGCTGTTGCACGATCACTGCGGTGCAACCCAGCGCCGTCCACAATAAAATTATCCGC
Organism: Chloroflexia bacterium; assembly: GCA_038239755.1. GTDB lineage: Bacteria > Chloroflexota > Chloroflexia > QHBQ01 > JAICKM01 > JBBSAN01. The sequence goes on from JBBSEL010000416.1 coordinate 3,060, forward strand.
AGCACCAACCCCCGGTGGGTAAGCAGGCGTGTCTTCATCGGTGGTCTCCTCCTGTGCCCGGACAGGGCGTCGCCCGGTTGCTGTGGTGGCTTAATGGTGGGTTGAGGGCTGCGTCGTCAAGCGTCTGGATGAGGAGTGAGGCGGTTTGCGCCTGGTCGGTCCGCGCACCCGCAGCAGGCCCGGCGAACCGGCGTACATTCTGCCGGAGTACATTCTATTGACCGGGATAATCCTACTCTGATTATAGCGCAGCCCCCACCGCGCGGCAATATATACCTCACGCTACATCTATACAGGATGCCTCTTTACGGTTCATCGGTCTGTGGGTCTTGACAGCGCCAGGGGCATTTGTTATAATCGGGTAGATAAGTTTAAACGCATTTACGGAAGCAGGGGGCATGGGCTATCTTAACAAAGACGAGGTGATCCGGTTTCTGGCTGCGGCGGCGGACCCGGTGCGGCTGGAGATCGTCTTCATGCTGGCCGAGCAGGGGCGGATGAATGTGGGCGAGATCGCCGGGCATTTCCGCCAGAGCCGCCCGGCGATCTCGCACCACCTCAAAGTACTCAAAGACGCCGGGCTGCTGCGGAGCGAGAAGCAGGGGCAAGAGATCGGCTACTGGCTCGATCATGACCGGGTGATCGCGGGGCTGCAAGAATTGATCGACGAACTCAGAGCGAGCAAGGCGCAGACCGGGTAGCGCCTCTCTTTTTTCACCGATTGGTAAACGTGTCTAAACTCATCTACCGATAGTGCAGAGAAGGAGAAGGGAACGATGAAACCGAGCGGACAGAACAAACGGATCAAGACGGCGCTGGTCACCGGCGCATCAAGCGGGCTGGGGCTGGAGTTCAGCAAGTTGCTGGCACGCGACGGCTACAACCTGGTGATTGTGGCGCGGGACCAACCGAAGCTCCAGCAGGTGGCCGACGACCTTCAGGGCCAGTACAACGTGGCGGTGCGGGTGCTGGTTAAAGACCTGTCGATGGCGAGTGCGGGGCAGGCGATTTACGACGAGTTGCGGCACGACGCCGTCGCGGTGGACGTGCTGATCAACAACGCCGGGTACGCCCTCTACGGCCCGTTTGTCGAGACGGACCTGGCGACCGAGGTGCAGATGATCGCGACGAACGTCACCACCCTGACCGTCCTGAGCAAGCTGTTTGCCCGCGATATGGTCCAGCGGCGGCGCGGGCGCATCCTGAACGTGGCCTCCACGGCGGCGTTCGTACCGGGGCCGTTGATGGCCGTCTATTACGCGACCAAAGCCTACGTCCTCTCCCTCTCCGAGGCGCTTGCCAACGAGTTGCAGGGCACGGGGGTGACGGTGACGGCGCTCTGTCCCGGCCCGGTCGAAACGGGCTTCCAGCAGCGGGCGCAGATGGAAGCCTCGAAGCTGGTAGCCGGGCGCAAGATCGCGGACGCGGCCAGCGTGGCCGAGGCGGGCTACCGGGCGATGCGCAAGGGGCAGACGATGGTCATGCCCGGCTTGCGGAACCAACTCCAAACCCTGTCCATCCGGGTCAGCCCGCGCAAAATGGTCGCGCAGGTGGTCCGCAATATGTCGGAGCGAACACATTAAGCCCCCCGGCAACTAAGATCCAGACATAATTGCCCTGACACACCTGTAGGATATGGCGCTGCCCATTGATGGTGGGGATCC
>JBBSEL010000417.1:0-4720 GCA_038239755.1 Chloroflexia bacterium
AACGGCGCGCTGCTCCGGGGGATAGATGATGGCGAAGTCGTGGTTCAGCACCTCGTCCGGGGTATAGCCATAGAACTGGTAGTACGCCGGGTTGGCGGCGCGGACGATGCCCAGGGCATCGGACACCGCGATCGCGTCGGCGGCAGACTCCCAGATCGCCCGCAACATCGAATGATTGTCGGGGTCGGCAGGGTCCAATGGCTGGGCCTGTGTCATAAAAATTTCCTCGATTCCTGCGGCAAGTTGGGTGCAATCGCAGCCCTGGGCCACCTACCGTTGCGACAGTCGATGCGGGAGCAGGACACCGGCTTGAGCAACGGTGGGGCGGCATTGCTGCGTCTTGTCTATTATAACGCAAGCCGCTTCTACAGTGTATTCACCTCCCGGCTGTTGCCCAGATGGGCGGATCGCGGCCTGCGGATTTCTGCCCATTGAGCAGACCCAAACCTGAGATCTGGTCATAACGTGGTGTACGACTGTAGGATATGGCTCTGCCCATTGATAGTGGGGAGTCCCCGATGCCTGAGGTACCCCACCATCAATGGGCAGAGCCATATCCTACAACGGGCAGCGATCGTTATGACCAGATCTCAGACCCAAACCTGTTGACAAAGTGCGCTCCCTTCTGTATAATCTCCGCCATGCACACGTGTGCATAACCGCTGCTTATCGCCCGCCCCTGCTTGCGTCCTGCCCTTCGCTCTGGAGGACTCGTCTGGTGCTGCGCCGCCCGGTCTCCATCGCCGATATCGCCAGAGCGGCGGGTGTATCCCATTCGACCGTCTCGCGGGCCTTGCGCGACAGCCCGCTGATCAGCCCGGACATGCGCGAGCGCGTCCACACCCTGGCGACCGAGATGGGCTATACCCCCAACGGATTGGCCCAGGGCCTGCAAACCCGCCGTTCGCACACGCTGGGCCTGATCGTCACCTCAATTGCCGACCCGTTCTTCACCGATGTCGTCAAGGGGGTGGAAGAAGTGGCCCGCCCGGCCCATTTCAGCGTCTTTCTCAGCGCCTCCTACAACGATCCCGATCAGGAAAGGGCGGTGATCGAAACGTTTCATCGCCGCCGGGTGGACGGGATCCTGATCGCCTCGTTACGGATCAGCAGCAACTACGAGGAACGGTTGAACCGGATCAAGGTCCCGACCGTGCTGATGAACAACGAGGCCCATTCGAGCACCCAGGTGCTCCACTGGGTGATGGTGGACGATCAGTTGGGTGCCCGGCTGGCGACCGAGCATCTCTTGCGCCTGGGGCATCGCGCTATCGGCTATCTCGGCGTAGACACCCGCCCACGCTCGAACCGGCAACGGCTGGACGGCTACCGCAGCACCCTGGATGCGGCGGACCTCTCCCCACCCGATGCCTGGATCGCACTGCCGGGCGGCGCAGGGATAGGCGGGGCAGCGGAGGATGTGACCGATGTGGCGATTGGGCGGGCGTTGCTGCCGCAACTGCTCACTGCCGGGGTCACCGCCGTCTTTTGCTTCAACGATATGGTGGCCGTCGGGGCACTGCTGGCCTGCAAGGACCGGGGGCTGGCCGTGCCGGGGGATCTGAGCATCGTCGGCTTCGATGATATCGAACTGGCCCGCTACATGACCCCACCGCTGACCACGATCCAGCAGCCACGGGTGCGCCTGGGCAACATGGCGACCCAACTCCTGCTCGATTTGCTCGCTGGGCGCACCGTGCAAAACCACGTGCTGCCGCCCCAATTGATCGAACGTGCCAGCACCACGGCCTGGGTGCCCAAGTAGAGAGGGAGAAGGAGCCTGCTGCTATGCCGGAGCGACTCAATATTGGCGTGATCGGGCTGGGCCGCATGGGGCGGTTGTATGCCCGCACGATCACCACCCAGGTGGCCGGGGTGCAACTCTACGCCGTGGCCGAACCCGACGCGCAGGCGCGGGCAGTGGTGGTCGAGGCGTTCCCGGTGCCGCACGTCTTTGCCGACCCGGAGGACCTGCTGGCGCTGCCCGACCTGGACGCGGTGGTGATCGCCACGCCGACCAGCACCCACCACGCCCTGGTCATCGCCGCCGCCCAGGCGCGCAAAGCGATCTTCTGCGAAAAGCCGCTGGCGATTTCGCTGGCCGACACCCGGACGGCGCTGGATGCCGTGGCACAAGCGGGGGTGCCGTTGCAGGTCGGGTTCATGCGCCGTTTCGACGCGGCCTATATGCGGGCCAAGGCGCTGATCGATGAGGGCCGGATCGGGCAGCCGGTGACGTTCAAGGGCGTGGGGCGCGACCCGTTCTGCCCCAACCCGCTGTTTGCCGACCCGGCCAAGAGCGGCGGCCTGTTGATCGACATGGGCATCCACGATTTCGACCTGGCCCGCTGGCTGATGGGCAGCGAGGTCGAACGGGTATCGGCGGAAGGGTCGCTGCTGGTCTGCGACACGCTCAAGGCGGTGGGCGACATCGACAACGCGGTGGTCAACCTGCGCTTCGTCAACGGGGCGCTGGGCAACGTCGAGGTGAGCCGCAACGCCTTCTACGGCTATGACATCCGCACTGAAGTGCTGGGGTCGGAGGGCGCGCTCAATATCGGCGTCTACCAGCAGACCCCCGTGCTGCTCCTGACCCGCGAGGGCGCACAACACGACATCGTCCCCTACCTGATGGAACGTTTCGGCCCCGCCTACAGCGCCCAGATCGCCCACTTCGCCGAATGCCTACGCGACAACAAGCCCCCCGCCGTCGGCGGCGCGGACGCCCTGGCCGCCTTCGAGATCGGCCTCGCCGCCACCCGCTCCGTGCAGGAATCCCGCCCGATCACCCTGGCCGAAGTGCGCGGGGGCTTGTGAGGTTTGAGGTTTGAGGTTTGAAGTACGAGGTACGAGGTACGAGGTACGAGGTACGAGGTACGAGGTACGAGGTACAAGGTAGACGATCCCAAGCCTTACGCAATACGCAATACGCAATACGCACCAGAAGGGACCCACCCATGCAACAATACACCGCCGATAATCTGGTGATGCACCCCGGCAACGCTGCCGACCCGGACGTAGTGGTCGAAGTCACACCGGAGCGGGCGGGCTGGGCCTATATTTCGTTCCAGGTGCGCCGGTTGGCGGCGGGGCAGACCTGGGCTTTTGAGACGGGCGAGAATGAACTGGGACTGGTGCCGTTGAGTGGGAGTGTCGCGGTCGAGTCCAACCGGGGCACCTGGGCCGGGGTCGGCGGGCGCAAAGACGTGTTCAGCGGTCTGCCCCACGCGCTCTATTTGCCCCGGCAGACCACACTCCAGGTGACGGGCGAGACGAACAGCGAGTTCGCCGTGGCCTGGGTGCCTGCCGAGGAGGACCACGCCCCCCGGCTGGTGATACCCAGCGAGGTGACCACCGAGATCCGCGGCGGCGACTACGCCACCCGGCAGATCAACAGCCTGATCCCGCCCGGCTTCCCCTGCCACCGGTTGGTCATGGTCGAAGTCTACACGCCGGGAGGCAACTGGTCGAGCTACCCGCCGCACAAGCACGATATCCACACCGACGCGCCGGAGGGTGGTGTGCGCGAAGCCGACCTGGAAGAAGTCTACTATTACAAGCTGGACCGACCGGAGGGCTACGCCTTCCAGCGTATCTACACCGCTCCCGAGTCGCCCCTCCATGCAGCAGGGTTCCCCATCGACGCCGCGCTGCTGGTGCGAAACAACGATGCCGTGCTGGTGCCCGAAGGCTATCACCCCGTCGCCAGCCCACCCGGCTACACCACCTACTACCTGAACGTGCTGGCGGGCAGCGCCCAATCGCTGGCGAACAGTGAAGACCCGGCCTACGCCTGGGTCAAGGAGACGTACCAGGGGCGCGACCCCCGCGTGCCGGTTTATGCGGTGAATCGCGCAAAGTAGAGCAGGGCACCGCAAGCACCAGGCTGCGGCAAGGGTGAGGAGGGGTTTCATATGGGAATTAATGATCTGCTCCAGGTACTGCCAGCTCCAGCAAATCCGCGATGCACGAGTCCTAAGCCAGGCGACGATTGGCATAAAATTGAAGAAAAACTCGGGACTCTGCTCCCACAAGACTATAAGGATTTCGTTACCACCTACGGTAGTGGATATCTTGGACGTTTCTTATGGATTGTTAATCCCTTTGTCTTAGAACCAAATCTGAATCTGATAAAAGCGATTCCTCTATTTCTGGATACTTTGCGGCAACTCAGGCAACGTTATGGGGCACAAAGGTATCCCTATCCTTGCTATCCAGAACCTGAAGGGTTGCTCCCTTTGGGTGCAACGGATAACGGCGATGACTTATTTTGGCTGACAACTGGCGAACCTGACGAGTGGCCCATTGTTATTAAAGAGTCACGCCAGCCCGTGTTTGAGAAGCATCCAGGTCCTATGACAAGCTTTTTGGCTGGTATTATCTCAGGAGCAATTAATAGTGAAATAATTTCCTACGATGCTATTGATCAAACAGATTTATTTGTTCCAGCCGGTTATTGAGCAGAGCACACAGTAAGAGCTTTCGACTCGGCACGCACCGCCGGCGTGCCGCTCGATGACCAGACGCGCTCAAGGGAGAGGGCAACATGGGGGATGATCCGGCCAAAACCTATGATGTGATCGCGATGGGGCGCTCCTCGATAGACCTCTATTCACAGGATGTCGGCGCGCTGTTCGAGACGATCACCGGCTTCGCCGCCTACGTGGGCGGCTGCCCGACCAATATCAGCGTGGGGGCGCAGCGGCTCGGCCTGCGGGCG
>JBBSEL010000418.1:0-4711 GCA_038239755.1 Chloroflexia bacterium
GACCACCGACAGGTCCGCCGGAACACGCAGGCCGTGCCGCGCCAGCGTTTGCATAAAGCCCAGCGCAGTGGAGTCGTTGGCGCAGAAGACGGCGGGGCAGTTGAGTTGGCGGCGGAGGAACTCCTCGCCCGCGGCGACCCCCCCGGCAACGAGCAGGTCACCGGGTACGATCCACGCCGGGTCGGCCACGATACCGGCCTGGCTCAGCGCCCGCTGGTAGGCATCGTAGCGCCGCTGGATCGTGTAATGGTTCAGCCCGTCAACAAAGGCGATGCGGCGATGCCCCTGGTCGATCAAGTATTGCACCGCCTGAAAGGTGCCCTGGTAGCTATCGTTCATCACCGAATCGACGGCCAGGTCGGCAAAATAATGTTCGACCAGCACGGCGGGTAGCCCGGTCTCGAGTAACCCCCGGACCAGCGCATGATCGATGAAATTCAACAACAACAGGGCTTCGGTGCCCGACCGTCCGAGTAGTTCGCGGGCGCGGTCCAGTTCGGCCACCTCGTCCTCGATAATCCGATAGCTGAGATGCAGCCCCTGCTGGCGGCACTCGGCCTCGGCCCCTTGCAGCACCAGCGAGAAATAGGGGTTCATTTCTGCCGACACGAACGGTGAGACCCCGGCGCGACAGCAAAAGGCGATATGATGGAGCGCGGGGGGCGCGTCCTCCTTTCTGGCTTCAGTGAAGCGGGTGGTTTGCCACGCACGGTGGACATAGCCAAGTTCGCGGGCCGCCGTCAACACGCGCAGGCGGAGATCGGCTTCGACATTGGGGTGGTTATTCAGCACCCGCGAAACCGTGCCGATGGACACCAGCGCGCGATCCGCAATGTCGCTGATGCGGACGGCACGCCGGGTGCGCCGGGGTGGTGAGAGGTTCTCCATTGCTTAGCCTCTATGAAATGTTGGTGAAATTTCACCTAAGAATTGGTGATCTGAGCGCGTATATAAGCGTTTTAGTTTCACCAGTATAGAGCTATCCCTTAAAAGGAGTCAATACCTTTACCGATCGCTTATAATGAGAGTGAAATTTCACGAACTGTCCAACAGTTAAGCCCCATGAAAATAGCGCCTGTGACAGACGAGGATCGCGCAAAGTGGACGGGTGCGGCCTGTTATAGGCGACGGCGACACCGGGCGGCTGGGCCGCTGTGGTAAAATCATCTGGTGGATCGCGGTGGCGCGGCAAGGAAACGTCTTGACTAACGAAGGAGCAGGTATGAGTCTCTATTCAGGTAAAGTAGTATCGGTTAATGTCGGCCAGCCACGGGAGATGGAGTGGTTGGGCGAAATCGCGCGCACGTCGATCTGGAAGTCGCCGGTCGAGGGGCGGCTGGCGGTGCGCGGGGTGAACATCAGCGGCGACGATCAGTCGGACCGCACAGTTCATGGTGGCCCCGACAAGGCGATCTATTCGTACTCCAGCGAGGACGAAGAATGGTGGGCGCAAGAGTTGGGGCACCCCATCGACCGGGGGAACTTCGGGGAGAACCTCACCCTCGCGGGGGTGGATGTGACCAACGCGGTGGTCGGCGAGCGCTGGGAGGTAGGCAGCACGTTGCTGGAAGTGTCCCAGCCACGGGTGCCCTGCTGGAAGCTGGGGCTGCGGATGAACAACCCCGATTTCCCGCCGATCTTCGCCGCCGCCGGGCGACCGGGGGCCTACCTGCGGATCATCCGGGAAGGCGACATCGGCGCGGGCGACGAGGTGCGGGTGATCGCGCGCCCGGCGCACGGCATCACCGTCGGTGACGTGGCCCGCATCTATCACCACGACCGCAACGAGGCCGAGCGCCTGCTGAGCGTGCCCGAACTGGGCGGGGGCTACCGGGAGTGGGCGGCCAAGCGCATCGCCGCCGGCAAGCGCAAGCGGGCGTAACCGTCGGGCTGATCACCCACAATCGTTGCATACAGCCCCGATCTTGGCGTAGTGGCGACCGGCAGGTCGCTTGGTCAGGTGCTCCCGATTTATGGGAAACCCGACCAAGCGACCTGCCGGTCGCTACTACGTCAGCAGGTGAACCACTCCCTGGCTAATCCAGGGACTTTGCAGCAGCCGTGCCCAAACCGGCCATCGACATTGTATGATCAGAACAAATGGACTATAATAGAAGGCGGCCCGACTCACCGCGCCGACAGCACGCCTCCCATACCACACGGTACATCCTCAGCCACCTGGAACCTCGTACGATCACTCATCACAAGGAAAGGGAAGAACTGTGCCTCAAGAGTACATCGAGATTCGTGGTGCCCGCGAGAACAACCTGAAGAACGTATCGCTGCGTATTCCCAAGCGCAAGATCACTATTTTTACCGGTGTATCGGGATCGGGTAAATCCTCTATTGTCTTCGATACCATCGCCACCGAAGCCCAGCGCCTCTTAAACGAAAACTTCAGCATGTTCATCCGCAACTTCTTGCCCCGCTTCGCCCAGCCCGATGCCGATGCCATCGAAAATCTGAGCATGGCGATTGTGGTCGATCAGAAGCGCCTGGGCGGGGGATCGCACTCGACCCTGGGGACGATCACCGACATTTCGCCGATCATGCGGGTGCTGTATGCGCGGGTGGGCCAGCCCTTTGTGGGCCACTCCAACGCCTTCTCATTCAACGACCCCCAGGGCATGTGCCCCAACTGCAACGGGGTGGGCCGCAAAATCGGCGTGGACATGGACCTGTTTCTGGACACGTCGAAGTCGCTCAACGAGGGGGCGATCCTCTACCCGGATTATGCGCTGAATAGCTGGGATTGGCTGCTGTGCATCCAGTCGGGATTGTTTGATAACGACAAAAAACTGGATGATTACTCCGACGACGAGCTGGAGTTACTCCTGCACGGCAAGCCCTTCAAGGTCAAAATCGACGCGGCGGGCAGAAGCTTCAATTTGACCTTTGAGGGGATCATTGACAAGTTCACGCGCAAGTTCATCACCCGCGATATCAAAACCCTGTCCGAGCGGACCCAAAAAGCGGTGGCCCCCTACCTCACCCTGGGGCCATGCACCCTCTGCAAAGGCACCCGGCTGAGCCAGGCGGCGCTGAGTTGCAAGATAAACGGGCGCAACATCGCGGAACTGTCGGCGCGGGAGATCGGGCCGCTGATCGAGGCGCTGAACACAATCACCGACCCGGTCGCCGCGCCGATAGTAGAAACCTTGACGACCCGCTTGCAGCACCTGGTGGATATCGGCCTTGAATACCTCAGCCTGGACCGCGAAACCGACACCCTGTCGGGCGGGGAATCGCAGCGGGTCAAAATCGTCAAACACCTCAGCAGCAGCCTGATGGACGTGATGTATGTCTTTGACGAACCCAGCGTGGGGCTGCACCCCCGCGATGTGCACCGGATGAACGACCTGCTCCAGAAGTTGCGTGACAAGGGCAACACGGTGCTGGTGGTCGAACACGACCCCGACGTGATCAAAGTGGCCGATTATATCGTGGATGTTGGCCCGCACGCCGGGAGCGGGGGGGGCACCATTGTCTATGAAGGCAGCGTCGCCGGGTTGCTCCACGCCGACACGCTGACCGGCACCTATATGAAACAGACCTTGCCGATCAAAGAGCAGACCCGCCCGGCCAAAGGCAAGATCGCCATCACCCACGCCAGGGTGAACAACTTGCAGAATGTCAGCGTCGATATCCCGGTAGGGGTGCTCACCGTTGTCACCGGGGTGGCGGGGTCGGGCAAAAGCTCGCTGATCAACCAGGTCTTCTTGCACCAACATCCCGACGCGATTGTCATTGACCAGGCCGCAGTGGGCATCTCGACCCGCTCGAACCCGGCCACCTACACCGGCATTCTGGACCCGGTGCGCAAAGCGTTCGCGGCAGCCAACAAGGTTAGCGCCTCGCTGTTTAGCTTCAACTCGACCGGGGCCTGCGAAAACTGCCAGGGGTTGGGGGTGATCTACACCGATCTGACCTTCCTGGCCGGGGTCAAGACCCCCTGTGAAATCTGCGACGGCAAGCGGTTTAAGGACGAAGTGCTGGCCTACACGCTGAACGGCAAGTCGATCACCGACGTGCTGGCCCTGACCGTGGAGCAAGCGCTCGCCTATTTCGAGATCCCGGAAGTGGTCCGCAAGCTCCAGGCGATGCGCGATGTGGGGTTAGATTATCTGACGCTGGGGCAACCGCTCAGCACCCTGTCGGGCGGCGAATGCCAGCGGATCAAGCTCGCCAGTGAATTGCACAAAAAAGGCAGCATCTATGTGCTCGACGAGCCGACCACCGGGTTGCACATGTCCGATGTCAGCCACCTGCTCGCCATCATAGACCGGCTGGTGGATACCGGCAATACGGTCATCGTCATTGAACACAACATGAATGTGATCCGGCGGGCCGACTGGATCATTGATATGGGTCCCGAAGGGGGCAGCAAGGGCGGGCGAATTATGTTTGAGGGCACCCCCACCCAACTGCGCGATGCGCCCCATTCCCTCACCGGCGCCTATCTCCGCAACTGAACACGCTAGCCAAAGGGTAGATTGCCGACCTGTTGACACGATCTTTATACTGGTAGGGGAACGGTGTCTATGCAGAAGGAGGCGTTTATGGCAGAGAGCGTGTACCATCTGGCCCAGGTCAACATTGGCCGGCTTCGTGGCCCCATTGACAGCGCGATCATGGCCGGATTCGTGGCCCAACTGGACGAAATCAACGCCCTGGCCGACGGCAATCCCGGCTTCGTCTGGCGCTACCAGAC
>JBBSEL010000419.1:0-4708 GCA_038239755.1 Chloroflexia bacterium
GGTGAAGAGGGCGGTCAGGTAGGCGGTCCAGCCCGCGGCCAGCAGCCAACCCAGCACGACCAGCGTCACGGCCAGCCCGCCGATCAGCCCTTGCAACATCAAGAGGGCAAAGAGCGGGACGACGACCACGGCGCGGGGCAGTTCCAGGTGGGGGTAGACCTTGAAGGCGGTGTCGAACAGGCCGTGCCCGAACAGGGTCTCGCCCAGCGCCTGCACCACCAAGGCGATCAGGTAGAGTTCCAGCAGCCCCAGCACGAACAGGCCGACTGTGGCAATCAACATGCCGGTGTTGGGGATAAAGCCCTGGGTCAGTTCGTCCACCCAGTAGACCGACACCGGCAACAACGCCAGCGCCGCCTGCAAGCGCAGGGCCGGGGTGCGCTTGCCCTTGGCCCGCTCCGACAGGTCGATCAGCGCGTTGCGCAGGTCGTCCACCGGGGCATCAGGGTCCACCGAGGGCAGGTCGCCCACGCGCACCGCCGTCACCTGGGGGTCGAGCAGCATCTGGAACAGCGGCAACTGCGCCGCCTCGTCCAGCAGCGACTCGACCGTGGAACCGGGCAGGCCCGGCGCGGTGGTGGCGATGCGTTGCTTGAGGATCAGGCGCAGGAGATCGTCAAAGTGATCGATCTGCGAACTGACGAACACCCCCGGCAACCGTCCCAGCCCGGCCAGCATCGAGTAGACCTGGTGCTCGAACGTGAGCGGCAGCCCGTTGTACTGGATCACGACCAGGTAACGCTCGCCGGGTAGCTCCATCGAGCGCAGCATGGCGATCCGCGCCCACGGCAGCACGATGGGCCGGATAAAGCCGCGCATCACCAACCCGTCAGAGCGCGGCTCGAACGTGGGGAAGGCATTAATCAGCAGCGCCGCCAGCACGAACGCCCCCAGCACGGCCAGGAGCGCCCCCACCAGCGGGTGCCAGTTGAAATCCCAGCCCTTGATCACGAAATTGGACGCAAAGATCAGGTTGTTGACCAGGTTCCAGATCGTCAGCAGCAGCAGGGCGTAGCCGATCACGCGCACCAGCACAAAGGTGCGCCGGGGATAGCGGAACTTGCTCGGCACGGCTCCGGCAGGCGCGGCGACCGGCATGGCCCCGGCGCGCATCGGCGGGGGCGGAGCCATCCCCGGCATGGCCGGGCCGGGCACATACCCCGCTCCGGCGGCAGGGCGCGGCGGCGGGGGGAACTGTCCAGGGGGCGGGAAGGCCGCACCCGGCGGCAGGGGGGGACCCGGTGGCCGGGCCAACCCCGGCGGCAGGGGCGCGCCACCCGCCCGCAGCGGGGGACGGGACAAACCACCCGGTGCGCCCGCCTCGGTCCCTGGAGTCGGCGGGACATCGGCTGTTTTTCCCGCTTGCCCCGGACGACGTAGATTTAAAGGCATGGTGACACCTCCTTTGTTCTAGTGTACCATGCTACAGCTTTATTGCCAATAGGGAATTAGTCCGGGTTTTTGGCGTGGGCGGGGGTAGGGGACGATAGACGAGGTACGAGGTACGAGGTACGAGGTTGGTTGGCGGATAGAACATAGCAGATGCTATAATGGGATGCCCGCGCCCGGCAACACACTAACCGCTGACCGCTGACCGCTGACCGCTGACCGCTGACCACTGACTACTCGTCCATGACCAACTCTCAACCCCCAACCCCCAACCCCTTGCTGCGTCAGCCGCTGTGGTGGCTGCTCGTGCTGGTGGGGGTGGGGCTGATGGGGGTGGCGGGGGTGCTGGGCGGGCGGTATCGCGTCACCATCGGCGGGGCCGACGAGGGGGTGTATCTGCGCGACGGGTTCTATGGGGTGGAACAGGGGCCAAGCGGGGTGTTTCGCTGGACGCATGAGTATGCCCAGGTGCAGGTGCCGCACAGTGGCCCCGGCCCGCTCACCCTGCGGCTGACCCTGTTCGATGCCAGCCCCACGCCCCGCGCCGTCTGGATCACGCTCGACGGGCAGGAGATCTACCGCGGGCTGACCACGCCCGGCGGCACCCCCTGGACCCTGGTCGTGCCCGGCACCGCCCGCGCCGATACTCCGTTGATCGGCATCGCCGCCACCCCCTGGACGCCATCGGGCGACAGCCGGGCGCTGGGCGTGGCCGTCGCCGGTATCACCGTTGACTCGCCCGAAGCGGCAGCGCGGGGGATGCTGGCGGAAGGGGCATTGCTGCTGGCGGTCCTCCTGCTGGCGGGCCTAGCGGTGGGGGTGACGGGGCACACGACGGCCCCGCTGGTCGCCGGGCTGGGCGTGCTGGGGTTTGGCGGCACATTGCTAGCCTATGGCGACCCCTGGCTGATGGTGGCCGCGCCGGTGGCGGCGGTGGTGAGCCTGGGCGCGGCAGCCTGGGTGTGGCGGCGGCGGGGTGGCGGCACCAACATCCCGCAGGCGGCCTGGTGGGGAGCGGGCGCGCTGCTGATCGGGCTGATCCTGTTCACGTTAGGCCGGTTCAACACCGGCGACGCGGAAGCGATGTACCAGATCACCGCCGGCCTGGCCCTTGACCGGGTGCCGTGGGCGCACCAGGATCACGCCTGGGTGAAATTCGGCCTGGGCAAGCCGCTGCTCGATCTGCCGCTCTATGAATTGGGCCAGGGCTGGGCCTCGCTCACCGGAGCCGACGCGGGCGGGCTGACCCGCTTCTGCGTGGCCTGGCTCAACGCAGGCAGCACCACCCTGACGGCACTGCTGCTGTTCGCCGGGGCGCGACGGCGCTATGGCAGCAGCGTCGGGCTGGCCCTCGCCGGGACATTCTTGCTGGCGACCCCGGTCCTCACGTATGCCCGCCTCGCCTTTGCCGAACCGGTCAGCACCCTGCTGATCCTCAGCGCCCTGCTTTGCCTCTGGCCACTCCAGCCCAGCCTGCCGCCCGGCTATCGCCCCAGCAAGCGCGCTCTCGTCCTGGCGGGCTTCTGCCTCGGCGCAGCGGTGCTGGTCAAGCCCGCCAACGCGATTTACCTGCCCCTCCCTACCCTCTACCTCCTCTACCTCCTCTGGCGCGCCCATTCACAAGAGCCACACTTCGCACACCGCATTCCACACTCCGCACTCCCCTTCGTGGTGGGCCTGCTGCCGGGGCTAGCGCTGACGGCGGGGTACAATGCCCTACGCTACGGCACCCCGTTCACCTTCGGTTACGAGCAAGAGGGCTTCACCACGCCGCTGCTGACCGGGCTGTACGGGCTGCTCGCTAGCCCCGGCAAGGGGATCATCTGGTTCGCGCCACCGGTAGTGCTGGGGGTGGTCGGCCTGGTCCGCTGGCTGCGCGGGCCGAACGCACTTTTGCGCGCCCAGGCGGTCTTGATCGCCGGGCAGGCGGTGGTCGTCCTCGTATTTCATGCCCTGTGGTCGTCGTGGGCGGGGAACATCGCCTGGGGGCCACGGCTGATCCTGCCGCTCGTGCCGCTGCTGCTCTGGCCGCTGGGCGCGCTGGCCGACCGGGCGTGGGCGCGGCGGGTCTGGTGGGCGCTGGGGGCGGTGGGATTCCTGGTCGCCATCCCCGGCGCGCTGATTGACCAGTTCTATTACTTCGACCTCAATCACGTCTACGACGCGGGCACCCCGACCGAGCAGTTGATGTTCTTCGACCCTGCCTGGTCGCAGATCGTCGCCCACACACGCTTCCTCCTCAGCGGCACCCGCGAGGCCGTGACCCGCCCGCTCCTGGCCGACTTCGGCCTCGCCCCGGCCTGGGATCTCGTGGTCCCGGCAGTGCTGGCGGCGCTGGCCGTCGGCGCGGTGGCGGGGCTGCTGCGGGGTGCGAAGCGGGAGCCGTGAAACCGGAGCATCGTGCCGCCGGTTTCACGCCTCTGCATATTCTATAGATGGGCCGCCAGGGTAGCAGTGCGCGCCGCCGGATCAGCCCGCGCCGGTGAGCGCACTGGCAAGCATCCCGAAGATCAGCACAGCCCAGAAGACCGCCATCGCCAGGAAGGCCAAGCCGCGCTTACGCAGGCTGAAGGCCGCCGCCCACCCCTGCAGTTCCTTGTCGCCCCGGTCCAGGAACGGGATGACCAGCAGCGCCCCGAACATGAGCACCATGCCCAGCACGCTGCCCCAGATGTCGGGGTCCACCCCCCAATTGGCGACGATGATATTCATCCCGCGGGTCCAGCTAATCGGGAACGACGGCGTGTACCCCAACCCCCCCGGATCGTCGGGCGAGTTGAAGAGCGGGGACGACGAGAGGAGTTGTGGCGCGGTCCCCGGATCGCGATGGACGAACAGGGCGATCAGCAGGAGGATCAGCATCGCCACGCCGCCATAGATCATCCAGATTTTGATATGCTCGGTGAACGGGGCCTTGCGCCCGCTAGGCCGCAGCCAGAACGGCATCGAGATCCCTTTGACCCGCATCACATAGTAGTGCAGGCCGATGAAGAGCAGCAGGACCAGGGGCACGATCGCGATATGCACCGCGTAAAGCTGCGAGAGCTTTTCGGTAGCGACCGGCAGCGTGAGCAGCGCATCGGTCGTGTAGTTGAAGGCCCCGGCCAACCCGACCGCGTTGAGGAACTCGGAGATATTCCAGGGGACGGCGAAACCTACTTCGTCCCAGTGGAGCGCTTCCCCGGTCAGGGAGATGACGAAGGCCAGCACGGCCAGGATGACGCCCACCGCCCACAGCCCTTGCTTACCGCGCTTGTATCCCCCGCTGACAAAGACCCGCATCATGTGGGCGATCAGCAGCCCGAAGATCAGGAACGCA
>JBBSEL010000420.1:0-4702 GCA_038239755.1 Chloroflexia bacterium
TACGTTCTCCGGGTGGTACTCGAACACGGCGCGCTCGAAGTACTGGACCAGATAGGGCTTGCCGTCCAGGGTGGAGTGCTCGATGAACTCATCGCTGATCGGGTAGCCTTGTTGGAGGAGGCCCCCATGCGTCTGCCAGTAGGCCAGGAACAGCCCGCCCAGGCGGTGGCCGGTCGGCTCAAAAAACTGCGAACCCTCGTCCTGGTTCGGGTGCTGGTCGGGCGCACCCTGCGGATACAGCCGCGCATAGCGCCGGGCACCCAACCGGGCCGGGAGGACATCATAGGGCGGCGCATTCTCCGGGTGATATTCCAGCAGTGCCCGCTCGAAGTATTGGACGGTGTAGGCCCGGTGGTCGGCAGGGCGATTCTCCTGCATCTCGCCAGAAATGGGGTAACCTTGCTGCTCAACGCCCCCGTGGTTGCGCCAGTAGTCGAGGAAGACGCTGCGAACGGTCTTGCCGGTGGCGGCAAAGCGCTCCGAATCGCCGCCAGGGGGCAACGCCGCCGCCGTAAACGCCACCCACTGCTCGTTATTCGACTGGGCCGGAGCCGCGAGGTAGTGGTCAAAGAAGTCGCCCACCAGCCGCGTGATCTCGGCCCGCGAGGGGCTGATCGCCCCATCGGTTGGTACGAAGCTATGCTCAGCGTTCTTGACCATGACCAGCGTCGCCGGAACCCCCGCCGCCGTGAGCCGGGCATAGAAGGCTTGCGACAGCGCGGGCGGGACGGTGGTATCCCGTTCGCCGTGGATGATCAGGAACGGGGGGGTGCTTTTGTTGACATAGGTGATCGGGCTGTAGGTGACCAGATTGGCCGCGCCACCAAAGACCGGGAGGAGTTCGGGCCGCTGCTGGGGGATGGTCGTCAGGTCGGCCCGGCCATACAGATCGGCTACCGCCTGCACCCGGCTCGACTGGTCGGCATAGCCGCCGGTACCCTCGAAGGCCGGGATCTCGCCCGTCGTGCCCAGGAGGGAGACCAGCTGCGCCCCGGCGCTCGTGCCCCACGCCCCGATCCGGGTGGGGTCGATGCGCAGCCGGGCGGCGTTGGCCCGCAGGTAGCGCACCGCGCACTTCACATCCTCGATCTGGGAGGGGAACACATATTGCGGGGCGAGCCGGTAATTGATCGCCGCGACCAGATACCCGCGCCGGACCAGATCCACTGTTTCGGGCGTGCCCTCGTCGCCCGCTTTGTCGCCGCTCGACCACGACCCGCCATGCACAAACAGCACCGCCGGTCCCGCCGTGCTGCCTGTGGTGGCCGGGGCATAAAGGTCCATCAGGAGTTGCTGCCCGCCCCCGGTGCAGTAGACCACGTCGTGCGCGCTGGGCGGGGGCATGGTGGCGGCGGGCAGGAGGGGAGCCGGGCGGGCGGACAAGGCGTGCGTGGCGGTGAGGACCAGGCCGCCGAGGATCAACAAGACCACGCCAGCCAGCAGGCGCAGGCCGTGGACGCGGGGGCGAAGAGCCGCCATAAAGGGGGACTCCTTCTAGAGGTGGACAACGCTGGCGAATAGCTGGGGAACCCCAAACCTTGCCCACAAGCGATACTGCCCCCGAAGACCTGTGGACCACGGCAGCCTGATCAGGCCGCTTCCCGCTTACTATTATATAGTACCATCAACCCTGCTGCAAGAAGTTACGCCGATTCGCCCCACCGGGGTCATGGATTTTAGCGCCCCACAAAAGGGGCACAGCGCATGTACGCCGTGCTCCTTCGTCTGGTGTGACCGCTGGCCGATGCGGCGCGGCGTTACTCGGCGGGCACCCCGATCCGCGTGGGGGCGGCTCTGACTCAGTAGTCAGCGTCGGCGTGGCGAGGGGCGTAGACGACGGGAACGGGGTCACCATCGCCGCGGGCAGGGCCGGGGTCGCCGTGGTCTGGGCGGCGCGGGTGAAGGTCCGGCTATAGAACTGGAGATAGTCGATCACATGGGTGCTCCAGTACTCGCCGCCGTGGTCGCCGGGGAACAGGTGCCACTCGTGCGGGATGTTCTGCGCCGTGAGCATCTGATGAAACGCGTCGATCGCCGGGAGCCAGGGGTCTTGCTGGCCCACGTCCATATAGATGGTCAGGGTGCGCGCTGTCGCCGCCTGGGTCTTGTAGAGATAAGTCGGATCGTGCTGGTTAAAGACGGCCCCGGTGCCCAGGAACGGCGGCGCACCGGCCTGACCGTGGAGCGACGGGCTGTCGGCCCCGACCACGCCGAACATGTCGGGGTGGGTGATCGCCAACGTCAACGCTCCGTACCCGCCCATCGAGAGGCCGCCCACCGCCCGCGATTGGGGCGCAGCCAGCGTGCGGAAATGGCTGTCAACCTCGTGGACGAGGTCATCGACCACATAGTTGCCCCAGAGCGGCCCGCCGTCGGCATGGTCCACCCAGTAGCTCTGGTCGCCCTGCGGCACCACGATCACGAACGGGGCGATCTGCCCGGCAACCATCATATCGCGTGCCCGGCCCAACAGCCCATAATCCAGCCATTCATTATACGTCCCCTGCATCCCGTGGAGCATATACAGCACCGGATAGCGGGTGGCGGTCGCGGTCGCGTAGTTGGGCGGCAGGTAGATATAGTAGGGCATCGCGCGGTCCAGGCTCGTGCTCTGGAAGGTGTGCTTTTCTACGTAGGAGGGCAAGGTCGGGTCGGGCGGGGTCGGGATCACCCCCGGCACGGCGGTGCCGCTGACCAGCATGGCGAAATCGTTGTTACTCGACTCTACGCTGACCGCAACCGTCGGTACATCGGGGCTGACCACCGTCCGGGCCTGAGCGGCGCGGGCCGGGGGGGCGGCCAGGCGGGCGACGGCGGTGTTGAGACCCGCCTTCAACGCATGAGCGAGGGTGGGCGCTTGCGTCCCCAGCACCAGCCCGACCAGCAACAGGGCCGCGAGGCCACGTTGCAGGGAGCGGATGCCCATCAGCCGCCCCACCGTGGGCACGAAGGCACGGGACCGCCCCGCCGGGAGGTGGAGGGTGCGCCACGCCTGCGCCCGCCGCGCCGCCCCGATCTTGATCCGCCCGGTCTGGCCCTTCGCCAGCAGGATGCCCCAGATGAGCAGGATCGCGCCCGCTTGCACGAGGGTGTTATCCAGTTGCGAGGTCGGCCCCGACCCTAGCAGCCAGGGCACCAGCGGGGTCAGCAGGGCGAGGGCGAACAGGTGCAACGTGTAGACGGTGAGCGCCTGGCGGCCCAGCGGCAGGAGCAGCCATCCGGTCGCGCGCCGGATCGGCGTCCAGGCGACGGTGGTGAGCAGGTAGACCCCGACGAAGAAGCAAAGAAAGAGTAGCAGCCGCCCCAGCCGCAGGTCCGATTTGCCGAAGAGTTGCCCCAGCAGCCCGCCCAGCGCGGCATCGCTGGTGTGGGCACCATACCAGCGATAGAGGGCGACGGCACCGCCGACGACCCCCGCCGCCAGGGCCAGGGCGACCCCCGGCACGACCCTCCGCGCCCGCGCGGTCCACCCGGCCAGGCGTTGTTCCAGAGCCTGACGATTGTAGCCGACCACCATCCCGGTCAGGAACAGCACCTGCCAGGCGGCAAAGTTAAAAGTGTGGCTATCCATGATCGGCCAGGGGATCTGGAGCTGCGTGGGCCACCACTGCCAGGCCGCCCACAAGGCCCACGACCCGGCCAGCACCCACCCGCCATAGCCGTGCCGCAACAGCAGCAACAACGGGATGGCAGCGGCGATGACGAAGGTATAGAGCAGGAGGACATCGGTGAGGTAGGTGGCCCGTTGGAGGGTGAGGATATCCCCGGCAAAGGCGAGGAAGCCGCCCGCCGGTAGTTGGGGTGCCCAGGGCAAATTCAGCAGGATCGCCAGCAGGGCAAAGCTGAGGGAGAGGCCGACGGTAAGGGCATAGAGCGTGCCCACCCGCCGCGCCGCCTTCGCCATCGCGGCCCGGATCCCATAGCGGGCGACCACCCCGGCGTAGACGATGCCCATCACCAGGCCGGAGATGAACACGAACCCTTCGGCGGCGGAAATGAAGAAGCGGTCGCCGCCGGAAAGAAGATAGAGCCACGAGTCCTGGCCGCCAAAGTGGTCGATAATCATGGCGAGGGCGGCAAACCCGCGCAACAGGTCGAGACGGTCGTCACGGCGGTCCCCGGTGTAGCGCCAGGATCCGATCAGGTGCGCCAACCGGGCGCGGAGGACGAGGCCCCCCAGGGAGGGAGAGGCGGTGAGACTGGGCAAGCGCGGTCTCCTACTTCTCGGCAGTCTGCTCCAAGCACATGAACACCTCAGCAGCGTGCCCCGGCAGCCCGAGGCAACCAGTGGCTATACAGGCGGATCGAAAAGACCCCCAGCAGTGGGGGACGACAGGGCCGTATCGAAGTGCAGATGTAACAGCAGGCTAAATGATGCGGGTTAGGTGGCGGGCGGGAGCGCAAACAAGAGAAAGAACCGCTCCGAAAAACCGGGGACACGGGCATCGTCTCCAGGCTGCCAGCCATTGTCTATAATAAGCGCTGTTCATTAAAGCAAGGCAGGAGAAAATGAAGAAAGTATTAGCGCCTTGTTAAACAACGGCCCCACACCGGGCCGCGCGCAAGCCTTGCGCCGCATGGTAGAATCCGGGTGTCGCGCGTTTTCCGGCAGCATCGCCGCACCAGAAGGGGAGTATAACAGGATGGATGATCCCGCACTCGGTACCCTGAAGGCCCACTGGGACCTGTCGAACGAAGGCTA
>JBBSEL010000421.1:0-4701 GCA_038239755.1 Chloroflexia bacterium
CCTCGGCCCGCTAGGCGCTCTGCCCCCTGGCCCACCGGCATTTCGACGCAAAGAGGCTCGAACATGCTCCTCATCGATGAATCACCCCTCCCGCCGCCCACCCCGGCGAGCGCCTATGCACTGCTGTGCGCGGGGTTAGAAACGATGGGCACCCCAGCCCTGTTGCTGGACGAGCGCGGCCAGATCGTGTATGCCACCGGAGCGGCGGCGCACCTGCTGGGCCGCGATGGGGCCGCCATCGTCGGGCAGCCCTGGCCCGCGCTCTGGGCCTCCATCAGCATGACCGAGCGGGCTGTGACCGCAGAGCCGCAACGGCTCACCCTCCAGCGCGCCGACGGGGCGATCCCGGTGCGGATCTGGGGGCGGCTGGTGCCGGGCACCCCGGCCACGCTGATCGGCCTGGAAGACCTGTCCGCCGAGGATGAGCGCGAACGCGAGGTGCTGCGCATCTTCCGCGACTCGCAGGAACAGGCCGACGACCTGTTCGCCCTCTACCAGATCACCCAGTTTCTCAACACCGCGCAGGAGTTGGACCAGCTCTGCACCACTTTCCTGCGCGAACTGGAACGGCTCACCGCCGCTGACCGCGCCTGTCTCTACCTGGCGACGCCGGGCGGTGGGTTGCAGCCCAGAGTATGGGACGGTCTGCCCGCGCCGCCACCGCACCCCGACACGATGGCCGCGCAGGGCTGGTTCCTGGCCCACGCCGCCGATCATGCCGTCCTGACCCTGCCGCTGTTCGCCGAAGATCGGCTGGTGGGGCTGGCCTTGCTCGCCCATCCCGGTGCCCCCCGGCGCGAATCGCGCTTCCTTCATACCGTCGCCAAAGAGATGGGCACGGCGTTGGTGGCGATGGCCGGGCGGCAGGCGTTGCGCGAACAGGAGCAAAAGCTGGAAGCCATCGTCGCCGGGACCACCGACGCGATCATCCAGGTCGGCCCCGACCGGCGGGTGCGCGACTTCAACCCCGCCGCCGAACGGCTGCTGGGCAGCACCGCCGGTGTGGCGCTGGGCCGGTCGTGCCGCGACGTGCTGGGCTGCGGCAGCCATAGCGGCTGCGGCGGGGCCTGCCCCTTTGCCGAAGTGCTGACCACCCGCGAGCCGATCCCGAACGTCGAACTGGTGGTGGGCGAGCAGGGCCGCCCGCGCCATGTGGCCGCCAGCGTGGCCGCGCTGGACCTGGGCACCGATACCGCCTCGGCAGCGGTGGCAATCCTGCGTGACGTGAGCAAGCAGAAGCAAGTCGAGCACATGAAAGCCGACTTCCTCACCACCGTCTCGCACCAGTTGCGGACTCCCCTGGCCCTCCTGCGTGGCTATACCGACACCCTGCGCCACCTGGAACTGTCGCCCCAGGAGCAGCAAGCCTGCATCGGCGGCATCGCTGAGACCACCGCCCGGCTGGAACACCTGATCGTGGAGATCCTCGATGTGACCCAGATCGAAGAGGGGCGGATGGAACTGCACCGCGAGCCGGTGCGCCTGGTCGATGTGGTCCGCACGGCGATCACCGCCCTGCCGCAGACGGCCTACCGTTCGCGGGTGTGGACCGAACTCGGCCCTGATCTGCCCCTGCTCGATGCCGACTCGCAACGCCTGGAACAGGTGGTGATCAACCTGCTCGAAAACGCGCTGAAGTACTCGCCGCCCACCGGGCAGGTGATCTTGCGGGCCGAACATGTGGGCCAGCGGGTGCGAGTGCAGGTGCTGGACGAGGGCATCGGCATCCCGGCGGAAGACCAGGGGACGCTTTTCGGCAAATTCCAGCGCGCCGGGAACGCCCGCCGCCTGCAACTACCCGGCACCGGCCTGGGCCTGTTTATCTGCCGGAGCATTATTGAGGCCCATGGTGGACGGATCATGCTGGCAAGCGCCCCAGGCAGCGGCACCTGCGTCAGCTTCTGGCTACCCGTGGCGACGGAGGCACGTTAATGGCGACGATTCTGGTGGTGGAAGACGAGGCCGGGCTGCGCGATCTGCTGGCCCTCTGGCTGGCCCGATCCGGCTACGAATGCGTGACGGCGGACAGCGGGCGGGCGGCGTTGCGCCTGTTCTACAGCGCCCATCCCGATCTGGTGCTGCTCGACCTGGCCCTGCCCGAAATGGACGGCTGGCAGGTTTGCGAACGGATCCGCGAGGTGGCGCAGACCCCGATCATCATGCTGACGGCGCGGGGCGACGAGGCGTCGAAAGTGCGCGGTTTGCAGATGGGGGCGGATGATTATATCACCAAGCCGTTCGGCTTCCCCGAACTGCTGGCCCGCGTCCAGGCCGTCTTGCGCCGGGCCAGCGGGGCCGGGCAGGCGCACGAAATCTACCGCACCGGCGCGCTGCTGCTCGATCCCCAGGCCCACCGCGCATCGCTAGACGGGGCCGATCTCCCGCTCACCCCCACCGAGTACCGCTTGCTGGCCTTCCTCATGCAGCACAGCGGCCAACTGCTTACCCATCGCCAGATTCTCCAGGGGGTATGGGGACCGGCCTATGTGGACGATCTCGACTCGCTGCGGATCTACATCCGCAACCTGCGCCGCAAGCTGGAGACCGATGGCGGCCCGCGCTATATCGCCACCGAGCATGGCCTGGGCTACCGCTTCCTGAAGAGTCCCAGCCTGGCCGATACGGGCGGCCTGGGTCGCCCGGCGTGAAACCCGCCGCCCCGCCTCCCGTCCGACCCATCCGCCCCGGAAGGAGCCGTCCATGCCCGAATCCCTGACCGTCCGTTCCGCCCGCGCCGAAGATGCCGAGGACTGGGTGGCCTTGCGTGTCGCCGCCGGGGGCGAAACGGCTCCCCTCGACCCGGCAGGGGAGATCGACCAATTCCAGCACCTGCCGCCCGACGTGCTCTCCAACACCCTGATTGGGTGGCGGGGGGATCAGGCGGTGGCCGGGTGTGTCCTCCATTCGCTGGGCGCGGTGACCGCGTTGCTCGATTTCGTGGTGGTTGCCGACGGGCTGCCCGCCGACGGCCCGGCGTTTCTGCGGCAGGTGGTGGACCGGATGCGGGCGACGGGGGCCGCGATCATCACCGTCGAGTACCCGGTGGCCTATAGCCCGCTGTTCCTCGGCGCGGGCTTCCAGCAGAACACCCGCACGCGGATGAAGCGCCCACTAGCCGACTACACCCCCCGCCCGGTCCACCTGCCGACAGGCATCTTCCTGCGCCACCCCCGGCCCGACGACGAAGCGGCGGTGACCCTGCTGTCCTACCACAACTACGCCGACACGGTGGACCGCGAAATGGCAAGCAGCAGCCGCGAACAGGCCGCCTCCGCCATCGGCCCCATGTTCCAGAGCGCCTACAGCCGCTTCGCCCCCGAATGCTCGTTCCTGGCCGAAGACGCGCAAGGGCAGCTTGTCGCCAACATCCTCCTGGGCGAGATGGAAAATCCGGTGGAGCGCCTGATCTGGGTGTTAGACATATCCCTCAATACCGACTGGCGGGGGCGGGGGTTGGGGCGGGCGCTGATGGGCAGCGCGTTCAACACGGCGCACGCCGAAGGCTACACCCACATCGGCCTGATGGTCACCCTCGGCAACGTGCCTGCCCTGGCGCTCTATCACTCCTTCGGCCTTGTCGAGTACGGCGACCTGATGTACGAGGCGTTCCTGCGCCTGCGGGGGTAGGGGGCGGCCCACCCACACCCGCCAGATCAAAACACCCTCCAGGCACGGCTGCCGGAGGGTGTTTCTGTTTCTATGTGGCCCGATCTTTTATACCGCCGGGGGGGCGTCGGCAGAGATCAGGATCGTGTGGCCGTCCGGGTCGTCCACCAGGGCGAAGTACATATTGAACGGGGTGACAAAGGGCGCACGGTAGCTCTTGTATCCCAGCCCGATCAGTTCGGCGTACTTGGCATCGACCTCGGCCATCGTCGGCACGTAGAATTCGAGCAGGACTTTATAGGTGCCCAACGCTTCGGCTTCGGCAGGGTCGCCCCGCCGCACAGCCCGCGAATCGAGGAAGAAGGTCAGCCCGCCGTTCATCTTGACCTCGACATGCTGCTGGGTTTCACCGCCTTCCGGCAGATCCAACCCCAGCCGCCGGTAGAAGGTTACCGAGCGGTCCATGTCGTCCACGGTCAGCCCGACCATGTAAAGTTCGAGACCCATACGACCCTTCCTTCACGCCTAACGGGTGCGTCGTGCCTAGGATACGTCAAACATTGCGGAGGCGGCCTGGGCAAAATAGGGGCGGGCTATCGCGGCGTGGGGACCATCCAGCAGCGGCTGGATCGCGGCGGTGACAAGGCGATTACCCGCGTTCAGGGCTGCCTCGTTGCTGGGGTAGGGACCGCGCCAATTTGTGACCTCGCCATTTTCCGCGATCCCCCAGTACCACCCTTCGCGGGTGGGGGTCCCCTCGGCCAACTCGGCGGAGGTCCAATGCTGCACGGTCAGGGTTAATTTGGTCATTAGCTGCTACGTCCTTTCCGCTGCTCTTTGCTGTAGCCCCTTGCCTAACGCCTACGCACGCTGCCCTACGCTATAAAATACTGATCCGGGTTACAGAGGAGCAACTTGACTGCCCCTATAGCACTAATTGTGCCACACTTCTGTAGTACCCGCCTGTCAGGCGTGGCTGTTGCAAAATCGAGATGTGGGAGCGACGCGCGTTGTTGGCGTAGGGGCGTGCGGCGGGCGGCCGGGGGGGGGGGGGGTCGCCGGGGTCGGGGGGGCCCCCGCCCACGCCGCCGGCCG